>JADGPZ010000153.1 GCA_017882165.1 Candidatus Kapaibacterium sp. | reverse complement strand
GCGCGAGCATCTGTACTTCATGAACTTTGATGAGATATAAGGACTTACGGGTTTCTGTCTATAAGACAGAAACCTATTTCTCGCACCTGCTCGCATAGGTGCCCATCACATCGCATGTAACATACGAAATAAAATCGGTGATGTCAAGAGGGACTCGAAAAAAGAACGGTGGGAGATCAAACGGTCGGGATCTCAATGAACCCAAAATATTGCTCGCCGACTTTTGGTAACGACTGGCCGCTGGCTATGATGGAGCGTAAGCGATCGGTAATAACCGTCCGTGCATTCTCGCGAGCTTCTTCGATATCGCCACCGCGTGCTACCAAATCAAGAGACGGAACAAGCGCCTCGTAACCAACACCAGGCGCAGCTTCTTTTCGAAAGAGGACTCCAAATGTCATGATATTTCTTAACTCACCCGCAGCCGGTCGCGTTCTTCCGGCTTCGACCTCGCGCCCAACACCCAAGACGACCAAGCCCGCACCGAGCTACTCGCAAACGAGGCAAGACCCAAACACCCGAATCACAAAGGCGGGAAGACGCAGCCGGTTTAGGGGCACGAATTACCACCGGAGCGAGAGCGGCGCACGACACTCAGGAGCAGTGTGGGTATCGCGATACCATAGAATCCACCCATCACGAAATCGGGCACGCCGTCCGAGGCGGCCGTGCGGAATGCATACCGCGCGAGGTTTGCGCACACAAGCGCGACCAGGCCGATCATCATGAGTACTTTAGGGTCTTTCAGTTTTGTGCGAAGTGTCATATATTGGATTGCAAAAAAGTTAGGTCGGCGAAAGAACTCGCGCACCAGGAATTCCATTCCGCCCGCTGGAAAAAATCACTACTTCGCCCAAGCCCACACCGAGCTACGCGCGGACGAGGCAAAACCCAAACACCCGAATCACAAAGGCGGGAAGACGCGGCTGCTATAGAAGTCAGCTAGCGGGATTAATTCGTCCCGCAAAGGGTTCATTCGGCATGCCAATATTTGGACTCCAAAAGGATCAGCTTACGCTCATTGCGGCGCTAGTTGCAGCGTTTGGAGTAATAATCAATACGGTGCTCACCCTGATGAATAATAGAAGGGCCGAGTATCGGAGTGCTTCACGAAAAATCTTGGAAGAGGAGATCGCGTCATTAGGTACTGCTTTTCACGAGGTAATCGCGACCAGCAGAATACTGCTTAAGAGCACTGGTGAAGACAATTTAAAAAACTGGCGTGCAAAAGCGAGGGACGCCCAGGAGAGCCTGAAGGAGATACGGCCTCGGGTCCGATACCCTCTTTGGGGCATCGATGAAGGATTGAAGACGCTCTCAAAGGTGCCTGATTGGACAAATCATCTCTTAATCAATCCAGAAGCCGCGAACAAACTTTTGGACGCCTCTGATATTTTGGTCAAGCAATGCGATCATGCAGCAAGGAAAAGCTATTTGAAGGGACAGCCACCGAGTTTATTAACCGCCTGGCGTATCGGAAAAGCCAGCAAGAAAGTTAGAAAGATTTATAATTCGTCAATGCAGAAGCCTAACATTGCTGAAATACAGTCAATAGATTCGTGACAATCAGGATACGAGCTCATCCACCCCGAACCCTGCTAGATCCTCCAAGAACCGCCTGAGATCCTCGTGCAATTCGTTTGGGGTCAATTCATTCAGGATGGCCGAATAAGTAAGCGTCACCTTAAGGTTCTGTTGCAAGTAGATGTTTAAGGCAGAAACGAAATCCTTACCTGGAATCAGAAGCAACCTTTTTCTCAAGTCGTCCCAAACTGACTCGATTGCACGTGATACCCGTTCCGTCACTGTGGTTACATCAATACCAGTTGATTTTAGGAAAGCATGTTCGGCCCCTACTGAGCGAGAGATTACAGTGTACTTAAGATCATTCGAAATCCGAGACAGCATCTCTTCAACATCATGCAGTGAAGGGGAGGGAACACCTCGCTTCTGAAGCCGCGTCCGGATAGCGGCATGAATTGCGCGTGGAACAAGAAGATAGTTCTCAATTTCCTTGGCTGTCAGGACATGCAGAAGACCGACTTTGCTTATGAGCTTGCTTTTGAATGCCTCCACATCTAAATCTGATCTATAGTCCCTGTCGAACAACGCCGCAATTCTAATTCCTGTCTTTAAGACCAAAGTGAAAGTCCATTCCGTGTGTGCGATTTTTTCCCACTCCGTCAATCCTCCCAGTGACAAACAAGTTACTGAGCCATCTGCGAGGACATTCCGAAGTCCCAGAAGGGTGGTGAATCGCTCAATAAACCAAGCATCGTTTCCCTCAACGAACAGCACTCTCTTATTCCGCGAGAGCTTTGCTAAGTGTAGGTTCTGGACGGAGCCGAGTGAATCAATTGCTGCCTGAATTTCCTCGTTTCCGAGTAGTCGTCGAGCGCTTGTCTTGCTCTTGTCAACCATCAGAATTTCCTTGGCATCAACTTCATTGATGATCTCGACAGAATGAGTTGCCAGAACGACTTGGCTTCCTGAGTTGCGAAGTAGCTTAACGATCCTTCTTTGAAGATCAGGGTGCAGATAAATCTCCGGTTCGTCCACGACCAAGAGGTCGGAGCCACTTCCTTTCACGATGTGTGTCAGAAGCTGCAACCAAATTTGAAATCCTTTGCCTGCCCAAAAGACCTCTCGCTCCATCCGATCTTCTTGGCAGAACATTGCAAGGATATTGCTTACCCCTCCGACACGAATCGGCAATGAAATGCTCATTCCTTCCCAACTTGACTCAACCATTGCCTTAAACTCTTCGAATCGCTCGGAGTCATAGAGCCAGATGTTCCGAAAAAGTAATGGAGCTCTATGGCTTGACTCCCAGCGTCGAACGTAGTCTCGGTCCTTGATTTCCTCGTCATGCTCTAGCGAACCAAGCGAGGGGATTGGTCGACAATTCAAAGGGAACGCTTCCCTGAAAGCAGTTGCGCTTCGTGGCTCTTTCCCGACAACTTCAAAGTGTAAGATTGCCGGGTCATCCTTTGAGAAGGTCAATATAAGGCGATTAGACGAGCTAAATCGATAGGTAATGCTTGCAGGTTCGTCATTGTAATTATGGCGAACATGCTCAAGGGCAATAGAATGGCTGCTCTCAGGAATGACATAGCCGTATAGCGATTTGCCAGTCGAGAGTTGAATCAATTTTGGAGACAGGCGTCGTGCGACCCTGTAAGCCCCTTCGAGTAGGCGTAATGAGTCGAGTATGGTAGATTTTCCGCTATTATTGGGCCCCACCAGAACATTGAAGTCTTGGAGTGAGACAGAGAACTCCTCAAACGCTTTGAAATTGTGAAGCTTGATGGAGGTAATCATTACGCACGTATCCTTGACTTATGAAGATAAACGAGATATGCCGATGCGTTCCAGATGCATCTTAAAAGTGATTTGCTCTCTCACTACCTTCGGAAGCAACGCAGTGAGAGAGTGTATCAACTTCCTTACGAGCACCCGCTCGTGGTTCCGCAGTCGTCGCAGAGGGTGCAGGCGCCGTTGCGCTTGACGCGCATCGAGCCGCAGGCGGAGCATTGCTCGCCGGTGTAGCCCTTCGAGCGCGCTTCGCTGCGGAGTGTGCTCAGTGCCGCGCGCGGCGTGTTGCTGGGTTTTGCCTCGGCCATCACCGGCTCCTCCACTAACTCGCTGCGCAGTTTGGCGATGTTGTCGTCCTCGCTGATGGTCTGCGTGGCGATGGCATCCGCGCTGTCGCTTCCCTCACCCTGCCCTCTCCCAGAGGGAGAGGGTGCAACTGTCGGATGTTTCGGCTCGTCCACTGCCTTGACATGGACGAAGTCCTCGCGGCCGAGATACTCGTAGCCGAGCGCACGGAAGACGTAATCCAAAATCGACGTGGCGTTCTTGATAGCCTCGTGTCCCTGCACGACACCCGCCGGTTCGAAGCGCGTGAACGTAAACGTATCGACCAGATCTTCGAGCGGTACGCCGTATTGCAGCGCCTTCGATGCGAGCACGGAGAAGCAGTTCATCAGTCCCTTGAACGACGCGCCCTCCTTGTACATGTCGATGAAGATCTCTCCGAGCGAGCCATCTTCGTACTCGCCGGTGCGGAGATAGACTTTGTGTCCGCCGACGACGGCCTCGCGCAGCCATCCGTGGCGCTTGACCGGCAGCCGGTGGCGGCGCAACTCCGGCGGCACGGACCAGCCATCGGTCACTTCGTTGATCGTGAGCGGCAAGTGGTTCGCCTCGATGAGTTGGTGCAGCTTTGCCGCGTCGATCGTATCGTTCGCCGGGTCGTCGATGTCGTTGAAGAGCACGTCCTCGGCGAGATCGGTGTCCTCGTTCGATGAGTTGAGCGGCTGCGAGAGCTTCGATCCATCGCGATAGAGCGCGTTCGCCTTCAACATCAGCTTCCACGAATCGAAGTAGGCTTTCGACACATCCGCGACGCCAGCCTCGTTCGGCATATTGATCGTCTTCGAGATCGCGCCCGAGATGAACGGCTGCGCGGCGGCCATCATGCGGATGTGCGCCTCGTACGGAATGTAGCGGGTGCCGTAGCGGCCGCACTTGTTCGCGCAGTCGAAGATCGAGAGGTGTTCGTCTTTCAGTCCGGGCGCGCCTTCGAGCGTCATCGTGCCGCAAATGTAATCGTTTGCCTTCGTGATTTCCTCGCGCGTAAAGCCAAGCGAGAGCAGCATGTTGAAATTCGGATCCACAAGCTGCGACGGCGTGAAGCCGAGCTTCGCGCAGAACTCCTCGCCGAGCGACCACTTGTTGAACGCGAACTTGAGATCGAACACGTTATCGCACTGCTTCTCGATCTCGTCGATCTTCTCGTCGGTGAATCCTTTCGCCTTCAGCGTGTGCCGGTTGATCGCCGGGCAACCGACGAGCGTGCCGTGACCCTTCGAGTATTTCTCGATCTCCTCGATCTGCTTCTCGCTGTAACCGAGCTTCGTCAGCGCCTTGTGTACCGATTGGTTGACGATCTTGAAGTATCCGCCGCCGGCGAGCTTCTTGAACTTGACGATCGCGAAGTCCGGCTCGATGCCGGTCGTGTCGCAATCCATGACGAGTCCGATCGTGCCGGTCGGCGCGATGACCGTCACCTGCGCGTTGCGGTAGCCGTGCTTCTCGCCGGTTGAGTAGGCGCGGTCCCACGCATCGCGCGCGGCCTCGAGCAAGTCCTCCGGGCAATGCTCGGGATCGATGCCCATCGGCTTGATCGTAAGCTGCTCGTAACGATCCGGCGCGGCATCGTAAGCTGCGAGCTTGTGATTGCGAATGACGCGCAGCATCGCATCTTTGTTCGCCTCATAGCGCGAGAATGCGCCGAGGTCCTTCGCCATTTCAGCCGATGCGGCATAGGATTCGCCGGTCATGATCGCCGAAAGCGCGCCGGCGATCGCGAGCGCCTGCGGAGAGTCATACGCAATGCCGGCCGTCATCAGGATCGTGCCGAGATTCGCGTAACCGAGTCCCAGCGTGCGGTAATCGTACGAGCCTTGCGCGATTGCGCGCGAAGGAAATTGGGCCATGAGCACCGAGATTTCGAGCACGATCGTCCAAAGGCGAACGGCGTGCTTGTAATCATCGAGCTTGAACGCGCCCGTCTCCTCATCATAGAAATAGGCGAGGTTCAGCGACGCAAGATTGCACGCCGTGTCGTCTAAGAACATGTACTCGGAGCACGGATTGCTCGCGTTGATACGGCCATCATTGGGGCAGGTGTGCCACTCGTTGATCGTCGTATCGTACTGCAAGCCCGGATCGGCGGAGGCCCATGCGGAGAGTGTGATCTTGTCCCATAGCGATTTCGCCTTGACCTTCTTGGCGGTCTTGCCGCTCGTGCGGAATTTCAGGTCCCAATCGCCATCGGTCAGCACGGCGTGCATGAAGTCGTTCGTGACGCGGACGGAGTTGTTCGAGTTTTGTCCCGAAACGGTCTGGTACGCTTCGCCTTCGTAGTGCGTGTCGAACGTCTTGAAGTCGATGTGGTCGTAACCCATCTGAACCATCTGCAATGCGCGCAGAATGTAGTTCATCGGCACGCCACGGCCGAGCGCCTTCTTGATCGCGATGTCCAGATCGTGGTTCTCTTTGCGATCGGTGCCGCCATCGGCCGCGATCTTCATGATGGTGTTCAGGAACACGTCGCAAATCTTCGAACCGGCGACCATCGCGGCGACCTTCTGCTCTTCGAGCGCCTTCCACTCGATGAAGGTCTCGATGTCGGGATGGTCGATGTCGAGGATGACCATCTTCGCGGCGCGGCGCGTCGTGCCGCCGGACTTCACCGCACCGGCGGCGCGGTCGTTGATCTTGAGGAACGACATCACGCCCGAAGCGGCGCCGCCACCCGATACCTTCTCACCCTCGGCGCGGAGCGCACTGAAGTTCGTGCCCGTCCCGCTGCCGTACTTAAAGATGCGTGCCTCGCGGGTGACGAGATCGAAAATCCCGCCCTCGTTCAGCATGTCGTCCTTGATGGACTGAATAAAGCAGGCGTGCGGCTGCGGATGCGTGTAGGCGTCGGTCGAGCGGGTCATCTCGCCCGTCTTCGGATCGACGTACCAGTGCCCTTGCGCGGTGCCCTTGATTCCATACGCCCATGCAATGCCGGTGTTGAACCATTGCGGGGAGTTCGGCGCCGCCATCTGACGCAAGATCATGTAGGCGATCTCGTCGTAAAACGCCTGCGCGTCGTCGGCAGAGTCAAAATAGCCGTGCTCTTCGCCCCAGGCGCGCCAGCAACCGGCCAGACGGTGCGCCACCTGCTTGATCGAGTGCTCGGGTCCGGTGATAATCTTGCCAACCTTATCGCGGAGCGGCACGCCGAACGTGTCCACCTGCGGCACACCGGCGCGGCGAAAATACTTTTGCGCGAGGATATCGGTCGCGACCTGCGACCAGTGCTTCGGCACCTCGATGTCCTGCATCTCGAAGATGGGCTTGCCATCCGGATTCCGAAGCACCGAGGCGCGCTTCGTGTAAGAAAAGAGGTCTGCGGGGCTCTGGCCCGGCTGCGTAAAGCGACGAGTAATCTGCATAGCTCAGTTGTAACGCTAATGTATCAATTGTAGTCTCAACTCCACACGACATGCGGAGCGAGTATGAGGCTTTTCAGCCTCTATTAAGCTTTTTCTTTCCGCTCCCCCTCCTTAAGAAGGAGGCGGCTGGGGGGGTGGTTGACCCCTCCGCCAGCGCCTCCCCGGTCAAATTAGGGGGTGACTTACCTCCCCGCCGTTTTGCGGCGGGGCCGAATTCCACTCCCCCGGCTGTTTCGACGGGGCAGCGGCGTACTGCTGGGGCGTAGGGGTCCGGTATTTCGCGGTGAGCCTGAGAAGCAACCAGGTGCGCGACAGGGATTCGGTGATCTAAAGTGCTCGGGGCTAAACTCTGATTCTATAACTCAGCACTTAGCACTCAGCACTCAAAAACTCGTTGCGAATTCCGTACATCAAACTTACTAAAAAACTGGATGAATTGTTCGCCCGAACGACCCAATTCTTCCCACATTTTTCGAAGACCCAAACCCAAGTTATCCACCGCTTTTCGGAAGTTGTGTGTAAGTTGTTGGAAATATATTTGTAACCGGAGGGCACCCCGAGCGTTTTAAATATGTAACCTCCACGCAATGACCCGTTCTGGTATGCGGTCCCGACTGTTTTCCCGCCATGACATCCTTGCGGCCCGAGCACGCAGAGGATGCGGGTGTTCTTACCCTCGCTGGTTCGTCCTCGTTCTGATGTTT
>JADGPZ010000152.1 GCA_017882165.1 Candidatus Kapaibacterium sp. | reverse complement strand
CAATACCGGTGATGTCACTTTGGCCGGAACCGCGAACTATCTCTCGATCGCCGGACAAGTCATCTCACGGAATGCGATTGATCTCTCGAATGTCAATAATGTCACGAGCGTTTTGCCTATTGCAAACGGAGGGAGGAATTCCGGAACAGCACTTTCCGGGACCCCAAGGCCAGTCGTAACAACGGCCACCGCAATCGTTGAAAACAATGCAACGATCAGCAATAATACGCTTCCAAAATGGAGTGGCAGTAATTTCGCGAACTCCTCGATGGCGGATGATGGCACGACCGTCACGACGACGGAGAACCTCACTCTGAGCGGCGCAAAAACATTGCGAGTCGGCACCGCATCGAGCGCGACGGGTTCTGTCGCTTTTGCCAGTTCTTCTTCTTCCTATCTTACGACGCTGCAAGCCGATAATGCGACGAGTGCCATCACGTACAAACTTCCAGCCGCAAATGGCACGAGTGGGCAAGTGCTTGCAACCGACGGAAGTAATCCGGCGCAGCTCAGTTGGACCACTCGCAGCAGCGGTGGAGCAGCGATTATTGCAGGTCAAACCAGTACTAACTTAGATAACAACTCCAACACGAATTACTACTATCCTCCCGGAACCACGGATGGCTCGAACACGGACCTCAACTACATAGAGTCGGAAATGATTATGCCACGATCAGGGGTGATTCTTCACTTGTACGTCGGTCTCTCGTATGCTCCTGGAACCAACAAATCGCACAGCTTCACCGTCAGGAACATCACAACAAGCGCAGAATTATCCACGATCACAATCACAGATGGCAACGTAACCGGAAATAGTGGTTCGTCAACGTTATCGGTTTCGGCTGGCGATATTATTGTCGTCAAACACTACGCCACCAATAATCCGGGCGATACCCAAGCTGTATGGTCGTTCGAAATTCAATGAGTGTTCTTCGCATTTCTCCCTGACTCAGGGCGCACATCTCATGCCGCTATCGTTACGTTCGTAACTTTGCACTCAGGAGTCGCATAGGAAAGCCACTCGACCCGGAATCTCTCGCCGCCCGCACTGCCCGCGATCACGTTCAGAATGAGCTTCGGAAGCTTGCCACGCTCGACGTTTAGTTTCTTGGGTCGGGCGAAACAATCCTTCGGCGCGCGCCGTTAACAGCGCCGCGAGCATAACGGCCTCACCAAAGACAAAACATGAACTTCCCGAACGAACTGAAATACACGAAAGACCACGAGTGGCTGCGCGTCGAAGGCACCACCGGCACGATTGGCATCACGGAATACGCGCAGGGCGAGCTGGGCGATGTGATCTATCTCGATCTCAAGTCGGGCATTAGCGTGAAGGCGCACGAATCGCTCGGCACGATCGAGGCGGTGAAGACCGTGAGCGATCTCTTCTCGCCGGTCGGTGGCAAGGTCCTCGAAGCGAACTCCGCGCTCAACGATTCACCCGAGACGGTGAACAAAGACCCCTACGGCGCGGGCTGGCTCATCAAGCTAACAATGTCGGACCCGAAGGAAGCCGCTGCGCTGCTGAGCGCGGAGGAATACAAGAAGCTGATAGGACATTAACGTTCGCGAAGTGTAGGACCGGAGCTTTAGCTCCGGTCTCTCTTATGTCTTCACCGGACCTAAAGGTCCGGCGCTACACGGCTATGGGGTGGCCGCTGCTTCAATAATAGCGATAAACTGATCGGCATCGAGCGAGGCACCGCCGACGAGTCCGCCATCGACATCGGGGCAGGCGAACAGCACCTTCGCGTTCTGCGGCTTGACACTGCCGCCATACAGAATCTGGATGCTTCCGGCGGCATCGCCGAATTTCTTCGATAGTTCACTGCGAATGAATGCGTGCGCAGCCTGCGCCTGCTCGGGCGTCGCGGTTTTGCCCGTCCCAATCGCCCAGACCGGCTCGTAGGCGAGGACGATCTTCGCGGCATCATCATTCGTTAGTGTAGCAAGACTTCCGGCCAGTTGTCGGGCGAGCACAGATTCGGTCTCATTGTTATCGCGTTGGCTCTCCGTTTCGCCGATGCAAATGATCGGTGTGAGTCCGGCATCGAGCGATGCACGGACTTTGCGTGACACGAGTTCATCCGTCTCGCCGAAGAGCGTGCGGCGCTCGCTGTGACCCAGGATCACGTAGGTGCAGCCAATGTCGGCGAGCATAGCAGGGGAGATCTCTCCCGTGAACGCGCCGGATGTCTCCGCATAGCAATTCTGCGCGCCGAGCTTGATGTGCGAGAGTTCGAGTTGGTGCTTGGCCACGATCAGCGACGTGAACGGCGGACACACGGCCACCTCGACGCCTTCACACGGCTTGCCCCACTCGACCGCAAGCTGAAAGATCAGCTTCCGCGTCTCGGCCAGCGTGCCGAACATCTTCCAGTTACCGACGATGAGTTTGGTGCGCATCTTTATTTTAAAGGGGTAAGAAGAACAGAATCGAACGCATAATAATACTCGCCAGACCTGTCATGGATGAGAGTGAGAGCGACAGTGCTATCAGCGGAATCTTCGATAGACTTGCGATAGCCGTGCCTAACCGTCTGATAGCCATCGGCTGAGACGCTGAGATTGAAATTTAAATCTCCATACAATTTATCCTCATACAAAAAATAGCCACTGGTATTACTCCAAGCATGTTGGCTAAAAACTCTACTTTTTCTAATATCTGCGAAAGGGATGGGTCTATGCGTTGCACCATCGAGCACGTATCCCATGACCATGATTCGGCCACGATATTCGAACGCGCCAATGGACCCGAGATACAGAAGTAATCCTGAGACCAAAAGAATTGGAATAGTTAGTTGCCATGGTGGCATCTTTCGCATTACGCCTTCTCCAACTCTTCCCTCATCAATTCATTCACCATCTCCGGATTCGCTTTGCCTTGCGATGCCTTCATCACCTGGCCGACGAAGAAGCCGAAGAGATTGGTCTTGCCGGCTTTGAACTGCCCGAGTTGGCCGGGATTCTTCGCGATAATCTCAAGGACCGTGGCGCGCAGCGCAGCGGTATCGGTGACTTGCACGAGTCCGCGTTTCTCGACGATTTGCTTCGGTGAATCGGTGCTGCCGAGCAAGTCCGGAAAAATGTCTTTCGCGATCTTGTTTGAGATTGTCTTATCCTGAATGAGTCCGACTAACTCTGACAGATGCTGCGGCTGAAGCTTGAGTTGCAGGATATTCTCCTTCCGCTCGGACATCAGACGCATCACGTCGCCCATGATGAAATTCGAGATGGCCTTGATGCTCTCGTCGGTCTTGGATGTGAGAGAGACTGTCGCCGTTTCAAAGAAATCGGCGACCGACTTCTCGGCGGTCAGCACGCCGGCATCATAAATTGGGAGCTTGTAATCAGCAACGAACCGATCGCGCCGTGCCCGCTGCAACTCCGGGATCTCAGTTCTCACTTCGTCGAGATACGCCGCATTCACCGTCACCGGCAGCAGGTCCGGCTCGGGGAAGTAACGGTAGTCGTGCGCTTCTTCCTTCGTCCGCATTGCGCGCGTAACGCCTTTGTTGGCATCGAAGAGCATCGTCTGGTGGATGACCGGCTCACCTGCTTCGACAAGCCCAATCTGCCGCTCGATCTCGGACTCCAGCGCGCGCTGGACGTTGCGGAAGCTGTTCATATTCTTGACTTCCACCTTCTGCCCGAACTTCGGTGCGCCGCGCAGTCGGACAGACACATTCGCATCGCAGCGTAGCGAGCCTTCCTCCATATTGCCATCGCAAATGCCGAGATAGGTCACGATGGCCTTAATCGTCGTGAGATATGCATAGGCTTCATCGCTCGATCGCATGTCCGGCTCGCTCACGATCTCGATGAGCGGCACTCCGGCGCGGTTCAGATCGACGAGCGTCTCCGCGCCGAAATCGTGGATGGACTTGCCGGCGTCCTCCTCCATGTGGATGCGCGTGATACCGATGCGTTTGATCGAGCCATCCTTGAGTTCGACATCGAGGAAGCCATCGTGGCAAATCGGCGTCTCGTACTGCGAAATCTGATAGCCCTTCGGAAGATCGGGATAGAAATAATTCTTGCGGGCGAAGATCGAGCGGGGGCGGATTTGGCAATTCGTTGCCAGCCCCATGCGAACGATGAAGCGCACGAGGTTCTCGTTCAGTGCCGGCAGCGTGCCGGGGTGCCCGAGACAGATCGGGCAGGTGTTGTGGTTCGGCGCGGCGGCGAATTCGGTCGAGCACGAGCAGAACGCCTTCGACTGCGTCAGCATCTGCGCGTGGACTTCCAGGCCGATGACCGGCTCGTATTTCGCGAGGTGTGCGGGGGTCATGCGTTCAATCCCAGTCGCTGCTTCATCTCATCGAGCGAAATCCCCGGAGCGTGGGCATTTTCCGTCCGTGTCTCTCGGATGGCGAGGATGTCTTCGGCCTGCTCGATCTCTTCCTGAAGCGCAAGAAACTCCTCATAGGGCAAAACGGCGTATTCCTTCTTGCCAGCGCGTGTGATATATTCCGGGTGCAATGTCATTACTCGTACGTGTTCTCCTTTCGTTGCCTAACTCGCTGAATCAGCAACTTGTTTCCTTCCAGCGCGATCAAATCGCGTTCGGCCCGCAGAAGGAAAATGATCTCGTAATGCGTCATTCCGTGCAAAAATACGGCGAGAATGAAGGGGATTTTGAATTGACCTTGCGAAGTATCAATAATGTCCGTAAGTTTGCTGCATGAGAACACGAACAGTACTGATGATTTTGGTTGCGTTTTCGACCGCAACCGAAGCTTATGCACAATACGGAGTGTTTAATCCACCGATGGCGCCTCCTTTTAGAGTACCTGTAGGAACAACGCTGACATTCAAGTCGCAGTTTACCACGCCGAACAATAAGAGTATGGGTGTCCGATTTATTTCTGGCAATGGCTTGAGTGTTTCTCCTGATAGTGGCTATGGGTATGACTTTTTACTTACCGTAACCCTGACTACGTCAACAGGCTTCTGCTATGAGCCGACTTACGGCATTGTTGCAGAGGCTTCCAACAGCACCAATCAGTTTTTGGGTCTATTTTGCGTTTGCAATGGAGTGGTCTATGACACCAATATCACCGGTTATCCTAAGGCCCATCCTGATACAACTGCATATTGGGGCGACGATATCGACTTCCGGACGGACACGATCAATTTTGGGTCTGTTCGTCTCAATGATTCGGGCTTACACACCTTCGTAGTCGAGAGCGATAGCTTTGTCTTTCCTACCTACCGCAGATTTAGTGCCTTCGACGTGCATGAACCGTTTGGAATCTTGGATACGATCCCGCTGTCATATCCATGCACCGGCAATGGCGGCGGACTCTACATTCCAACACGTGCATCATTTCATCCGACGACTGTAGGTCATTACTTTGATAGCATTCATATCTACGATCCGCTCACGAACGATTCCATCCCGCTAATCCTCATCGGCGATTGCGTAGCCGCAGGTATCGCCGATAATCTGCCCGCCCTCCAATTCCGCATGTTCCCGAATCCCTGCGACCGAGCGGTGAACGTTTGGCTTTCGGGCGAGGAATTCATTGCGGTCGAGGTTTGGAATGTGATGGGGGAGAGGGTCTATTCGTCACGTGCTGTGAACTCAGAGCTTGCAGTCGATTGCTCATCGCTTCCGGCAGGCGTTTACTTCGCCGAAGTCCGCACGAAGGATCGCATCGTCCACCAGCGGCTTATCGTGGCGCATTGAGGGGCGGGGCAAATTAGAAACGCACCTCAAGTAACCCTGAGGTGCGTTCCGCTACTTCCTAAGAATCGGTGAGATGAAAAGTAACTTACAATCTTAGGGCAAACAAAAGGGCAAACAAAACAAGAGCGTGTTCACTTCAAACAAAACATTCTACTTCGCAGCGTATTCAGCGCCGAGTTGATGCGTGAGTCCGGCGACGATCTCGCCCAAGCCGTCCTCATCGAGATTGTCGACGGCTTCGGATACTTCGCGCAGCGCGATCGGACGGCATGCCGATCCAATTCCGCAGAACAGCGGGACAAGCTCCACCTTGATGGAAAGGATACCGCCGATGGGCCGCGGCTGGTAAGCGACCGTCACCTGCATGATGTGCTGCTCCGTGATCGAATGTGACGCAAGCGCAGCAACGGGAGCATCAAAATTGATGCTCTGACCTTGCTTGAGGGCCTCATAGCCACCGCGCAAATTCTCTCCGATTGCGGACGCGGTGATGCTGCGAAGCTGCAAAGAGATCGCCTCGCGAAGCGAGCTCTCCGTGATCGAGCGCACCTTCTCGAAGCTCATCAGGGTGGACTTCGAGTTCGACTCGTGGAACGTGAGCGACGTGCTCTCGCTCAGGGTCTGAGACCCTGGATCGACCTGCTGGGCACTGCTGACTCGTGCTGCGACCAGCAGAGCTACAGTGGCGAGCAGCGCCACCAATTGGGCAATGGGCTTTCGAACGCTGGCTTTCATGGCAAATGGTCGTGTCTTTGGGCTACTAAACTATCGACTCACCTGAAACTAACCGCCACCTGGCAAGGGGGCGTCGTGGCATTCGTGCTTTGTTTTTATTCACTCATGCGCACATTAGTAAGACGCTTCAGACTCGAAATTTGGTACAGCAAAGCGGGAATATTCGCGCTGATTGACGATTTATTGATGATTGCCCAATCTCATTGTTGGACACATGTACAATAGCCGAACTCCAATCGCAGGATGAATTCTCAAAAGCGAACAGAATTCCAACAATCGTCTCATAAAAAGACACAATCTTGAAAACTGTCCAGAATTGCATCTGTCTCATCACAATTTGAAATACTGTGATTTCAATCGACAACCAGACACGGATAGCGTATCTTTGTTCTTGATGTTCGAAACCCTCACCCCCGAGTCTGACGGAAGATGGCTGGCCCGATGCACCGCTGTGATAGCGGTCATGATGACGGCTGCCATGGTCTTCTATCCGCTGGGCTACGATCAGGCCGTTTTCCAGCTCGGTGGAAGTATGGTCCTCCACGGCTCGATTCCGTGGCGGGATTTCATTGACACCAAACCGCCGCTCATCTTTTACATCTATTCCGCCGCAAGTCTTCTTTTTGGCGATCATTCATGGTCCATCCGCGCCTTCGACGCAATCTACCAGATTCTGTGTGCGTGGTACTTTTTATGCATTCTACGCCGCGATCTCGGTTCAAACATTGCGTTGCTTTCAGCATCACTACTGCTCATGATGAATGCGGGACTCGGCTTCTGGCACACGGCACAGGCGGAGAGCTTTGCGCTATTCCCATCACTCGTTCTGGCGGACGTGGCGCTCCGAGCGCCGCTCGTGCCGGCAAAGCGAGCGATGTGGCTTGGAATGATCGCGGGACTTGCGGCGATGCTGCTCGTGCTTCTGAAATTCACGCTCGTACTCGGAGCGGTCGCTGCGTTTGTGTGGCTCGCTCGGAATCGTCAATCGTCATCTGGTGCCAAACGAAATTTCCTGACAAGCTTTGCAGCATCATTCATCCTGTTGTCCGGATTACTCGTTGCATCGCTCGCGCTCACTTCCAGTCTTTCGCGATGGGTTGAAGTCATCGGCTGGTTAAGTCACTATTCCGCGATCGGCCAAGCCGGAGAACCGTTATGGCAGCGATGGCTTCTTGATTTTCCACATTGGTTAGTCGCGAGTATCTCTCCGACACTCTTCGTGGCTGCCATCGCCGCAATCTTATATGTTCGAAAACGCGGGGCGCGGGATGAGTGGCCACTGATCGGTCTTCTTC
>JADGPZ010000051.1 GCA_017882165.1 Candidatus Kapaibacterium sp. | reverse complement strand
CGGTAATGACCGAATAGACCGGCCCCAAAAACGAAAGCGAGAAATTCCCGGCCGTGAGTCCCTCGCCGATTGCCTCGATCACCGCAAAGATGAGGACGAGGAATCCCCAGAAGATGAACGCGTGGACGGGACCCGCCACCGGATCCCGGAAAATCTTCGATTGCCCGATGGCAATTGTTAGCACGCGCCGTAGCCGCTCGCCCGGCTTATCGAACCGATCGATCCACCGGCCCAACCGGAGGAAGTCGATCAGCCGCTTGGAATTGATGAGAATGCCGCCAAACGCGGCGAGGAGGACGATTGCGAAGATGATGGCTTTGATCACAGAAATAGAGTTATGATGGTTTTCAGCCGCACGCCGAACATATTTTACCGGAAACGAGGTTCTGTAGTTTGAATGTCCAAAACACGATCGGTATTAGGGAAAGGCCTGAGCGCGCTGATACCCAGCGCCGCCTCCGGCGATCCGGAGAATGAGCGGAGAACGAGCATCGAGCTGGATGAAGTCTCGCCAGAACTTCGCACACGCCCGGCTGCTGCGCAGACAACAGTCGCGCCGCGCACCGGGCCATACCTCGCTATGGTCGAAATCGCCCGGATTGCGCCGAACCCGCTTCAGCCGCGCAAGGAGTTCTCGAAGGAGAGCTTAGAAGAACTGACCCAATCCATTCGGGCGCATGGCGTGATCCAGCCGGTGACCGTTCGGCGCGCTGGGGCCGAGCGATTTGAGCTTATCAGCGGCGAGCGGCGCATTCGGTCGGCCATCGAGGCGGGACTGACGCATGTACCAGCATACGTGCTCGAAGTCGAAGGCGACCGGAAGATGCTCGAGATGGCGATCGTCGAGAACGTCCAGCGGGAGCAGTTCAACCCGATCGAGGAAGCCGAAGCGTACCAACGGCTCATCGAAGACTGCGGCCTGACGCAGGAGGATGTTGCGGAGCGCATCTCCCGTGACCGAACCACAGTGGCGAATTCCATCCGCCTTTTGCGATTGCCGGAGTCGATCAAGGATTCTCTGAGAGCCGGTGAGTTGAGCACGGGCCATGCGAAGGCCGTCTTGTCGGTCGAAAGCCACGAGAAGCAGGTTGAGTTGTGGCAGGCCGCCTTGCGGGACCACCTCTCGGTCCGCAAGCTCGAAGAACTTGCGCGACGTGCGAGCGGCAAAATCTCGGAGCCACGCTCGAAACGTGCCGCCGCCTCGCGCGTAGAGTTGAACGGCCAGGAGTCGAAGAGCGATCTCGCGCTCGGCAGCGTTCGCGATCTCGAAACGACCTTGCAGCGCAAGCTGGGCACGCAAGTCCGCATCCGGATGAAACCGGACGAGACTGGCGAACTTGCCATTCAGTTTTATTCATTGGAAGATTTGGAACGCCTGAACGAACTGCTCGCAAACGTATCACCAGAGTAAACACCTATGCAAAGCCTTCTTGAAATTGTTTTGTCGCCGGACGCTCCGGCACCGATCGGACCCTACTCGCAAGCGATTCGCACGCGGGATTTTCTCTTTTGCTCGGGCCAGATCGCACTCGATCCCGCAACCGGCGAGATGCGGAACGCCACGATTGAAGAGGAGACCCACCAGGTGATGAAGAATCTCTTCAACGTCCTGAAGGCCTCGGGTGCGGGGTATGCCAACGTTGCGAAGACGACGATCTTCCTCACCAATATGGCCGATTTCGGTTCGGTCAACAAGGTATACGAAGAGATGCTCGGCACTGCACGTCCGGCACGTAGCACGGTGCAGGTCGCGGCGCTGCCAAAGGGCGCCAGAGTCGAGATCGAGTGCATCGCATGTCTCGCGTAAAGGAATACGGATGAAGGATGCGGGATGAAGGATGAAATCATCAATGAGTAATAGTCGCACATGCTATGGGCGTCTTGCCATATCCTTCATCATAGCCTTCATCCTTCATCTCTCATCCTTCATCCTTCCGGAGGCGGCCCACGCGCAGGTCGATACCATTCATGCCAGCGCGCGGAATGTGGCGACTCCCGACACCGGCGAGTTTCACATGACGAAATCGCCGCTCACAGCAGTGCTGCTGAGCGTCATACCGGGTGGCGGGCAAGTCTATCTCGATCAAACATGGAAGGTGCCGATCATCTGGGGTCTCATCGGAGGATTCCTGTATGGCGAGTACATTCAAAACTTCCGCTATCACTACACGCAGGACACGATCACGAATGCTTACGCGCGCCACACTTATGCCGATACGCTCTGGGCGCAGGAGAACGAACCCGTCCGCGAGTTTTATCGCGATGACCGGGACAAGTGGTGGATTTACATCGGCCTCGCCTACATCGCGAACCTGCTCGATGCGTACATTGCGTCGCACCTTTATGATTTCGATGTTTCCAACCCTTCTCCAAGTTCGGTGCAATCATATTACAACTCCGACCGCCGGGAGTATGGGCTGGCATTAAGGATTAGATTTTAGGATGAATACTCTTATTCTGTCATTGCGAGGAGCGACGAAGGAGCGACGAAGCAATCCCCTCCGGGATGAGATTGCTTCGTCGGAATTGCTCCGCTTCGCTCCGCAATTCCTCCTCGCAATGACGTTGATGTTCGCTGGTTGCGGCACGTCGCAGCAGACGATCGTCACATCCGCTCCCGTCACGGGTTCGCTCGAGCGATTCAAGTTCCTCTCTCCGTTCGCTCGTGGTACGGGACTGAGCCTCGATCAGTTTGGCAATATCTACGCGATCAGCATGGGCCGCAACATGTTCGAGAAGTTCAGTGCGCGCGGCGATAGTCTCGCAGCCGTCAGTGGCACCGGCTCCGATCATTATCAATTCATCGGTCTCTTCGATGTCGATGCCCGGCTTTCGACCGCGATCTTCCTCACGGACTCGCGCAATCATCGCGTGGAGCAATACACGAAGGACCTTGCCTACGTCTCGACGTTACAGACACGCGACAACTCAGACGCAGCAAAACGCTTCGGGTATCCGGTAGCCGTGGCTGCCGATGATGCCGGCAATCTCTATGTCGCCGATGCCGAGAACAAACGCGTGCTCAAAGTGCGATCGGATTTTACCGTTGAACGCGCGATCGGCGGCTTCACCGATGCTACCCGACCCGAGGCAATCGTGACGCGGCCGGTGCGGCTGGCGGTCGATCAAGCTGAGCGGCTCTTCGTGCTCGATGCGGCCGATAATTCGCTCGTCGAGTACGACAATCTCGGGAATTTCCTGGCGCGGCGATCGCTGGGGCCAAGTCCAAGCGCGACAGACGAGTGGCCCGCGCGCCGCATCCTGACTTCGAACGATACCATCCTTGTTTTTGGCGCGACCGAAGTAGCATTGCTCCGCGCGCCCGGGCTCGAACCCATCGGCCGCTGGACCATCACCGGCTCCGATGACCGCCGCTGGCGACCGACCGACATGACCATGCGCAATGGAATGATCTACCTGCTGACGCCGGAGGGAATTAGCAGATACACAGTAACAGAACCACGATTACGCTGATTTGAACGGATTACGCGGATTGATTTTCGGATTGATTAATGTCAAGACGCAAGCCTTTTATCAATCCATAAATCAATCCGCGTAATCCCCCTTAATCCGTGTAATCCAGGTTCTTTTCTTATGCGTTCTTTATCTTTCCCCATCCGCCGCCACGAGCTCTACGAGTTGATCGACTCGGGTGAAGGTGCGGACGTGGAGTTCAAGCGGCAGTTCTCGTCGCCCGAGAAGATCGCGCGGGAGATTATCGCGTTTGCGAATACGCGCGGCGGATATATTCTCTTCGGCGTGGATGATGACGGCACCGTCGTCGGCGTGCGTTCGGAGAAGTCGGAATTGGAAGAGATCGAGCATGCCGCACAGTTTATGATCGAGCCGCCGGCAGATATTGTGGCCGAGAATGTCCATGCCGGACGCGGACTCGACATCGTGCTCGTCCGAGTGCCCGAAAGCCGGAACAAGCCGCATTATTTGGTTGTGTACGATGCGAGCGGCCGACGCGCGAAGGAACAAACCGCGACCGGCTACGTGCGCTACGAAGACAAGTCTGTGCTGGCGAGCAAAGAGATGATGCAGGTGATGCGTGGCGCGCGCGCAGAAGCAGAGCCGCTCACACTTACGATTGGTTACAACGAGCGCGCGCTCTTCGATTACTTGGAGCGCTATGGCCGCATCACGCTCGATGAGTTTGCCGATCTCGTGAACATCAGCCGGCGGCGCGCATCCAAGATTCTGGTCGCGCTCGTCCGCGCCGACACGATCCTCATCCACGCCTTCGAGAAGACCGAGTTCTATACGCTGAGATAGAACCAGGATATCGCGGATTTAGGTGTAACTTTTCCATCGATCCGGAGTTCTTATTAGTATGAAGAAACTCCTCCTTCTGACCACTTGCTTACTCCTGATCGCAAGCTGTAAGCCCTCAACCGGTCCCGATGCCCTGGCTATTCCTGCCGTAATGCCGCAAGATTGGAGTACTTTCACCTATAGCTACATTGGCGCCAACCCCACAGTCCAGCTAACCGAGCACGTGACGATATTAGATACCATCGCGTCACAGTTCTATGAAATACGCACTTCGGATACCGTCGGTGGATTTTCGACCGACACCATCGAGTTTCTCCAGGTCTTGGCAAACGGAGATCTCAAACGCTGCGGATGTGATGGACTTGCCTTACCGATAGGCAGTCACCAGCCATATCAGCAGATGAATACTACGCCAGTCAAGCGCAATGGCATCGTCGGCGATGGCACTATTATGACTTCTACAAGCTATCTTGCTGAAGAGACAATCCGAGCGGCAGGCGAAAATTTCCTATGCACCAAGGTCAATTGGCAGGATTCAATCTATTTGCGGTTCGGCACACATTCGCTCGATACGACCTTCGTGATTACCGACACATACTGGTACTCAGCCAAACTCGGATACTTCGTCAAGGAACAGAGAGAACAATCCGCGATTGGCGGACAGCCGAGCACCGTCTGGAGCCGCACCTTGCTCTCCTACAAGTTAGGCAAGTAAACGGATAGCACGCCCCCTTCTTCACTGCTTTTCTGAATTTCTAGCGCGCCGCCAACGCTTTCGGCCAGCGAGTTTTGGCTTGTACCCTGCCTCGGCGCTGAAACTTCGCAAGTCCTCCGTCGTAGCCTTAAGGCTGGAATTTCACCCTTTTTCCGAAGATTATCGCACGACTGTTACCGCTTACGCTTCGTGGAAGCCCCGAACCTCTCTAAGGACCCCATCGCGCCCAGGCACGCGCCTCCCCGGCACTCGCCTACGCTGACGCGGCACACCGTTCGTGTTGCCGCAATTTCCATCGCGGCCCTGGCGGGTGTAGCGGGCGTTGCGGTCGCAATCGGCTTTATCCTCAGCCCGATCGCGAAGAACGGTACCGAGCGGCGGCTGATCTTCCGGCTGGATGCGCCGTATGGCTCGATCGAAGTGAAGCCGGGGACCGATCCGAATTCCGTCGCGGCGATCCAATCGGACCAAACGGACCCCTCGATGCGCGGTCCGCATTGGTCATATGGCCATCTAGGCGAGATCGGCATCTTGCGCATCGGCATCGGGACGGATGAAGGGATGCTCGATACGCCGCCGCTTGCGATCTGGAAAGCGGACGACAATTTTCTTCCGGCCCGAGCCGAGCAGATCTCAGGCATCGGCGTTCGGACGCCCGGCTCATTGTATCATGCCGTACATGAGACGGATGAGGGGACGAAGATTTCCGCGTCGCGAACGCGCATTTATATCACACGCGACCTGCCGATCGACTTCACCGCGAACTTAGGGTTTGGCGAGTCATCCATCGACCTGACGCGCTTGCCGCTGACCAACGTGGACATCGAGACGGGAGCCTCGCGGGCGACAATCTGCTCGAACGAGCCGAACCATCAAGTGCTTGGCAACTGCTCGGTCAAGGCCGGTTTAGGCGAGTGTACCTTCTGCGGCATTTCGAATCTCAACGCAAGGCACTTCAGTTTTAGCGGAAGCGTCGGCAGCTATCATCTTGGGTTCGAGGGACGTTTGGTACACGATCTCGATGCACAGATCGAGGTCGGCATTGGGGTGTGTACCATGACGATCCCAGCGCTGGCTGGACGTGTGCGGGTGTTCTTCGAGGACAACATGTTTACGTCGTACACTTTCGATGGTCTTGTCAGGCGGCGCGAAGGATATGCCACCAGCGCTGGTTTTGACCACTCGTCCAGCCCCATCCTGACGTTGCATCTCACCTCCGTCGCGGGGAGAATGGCGCTGAGCTATCGCTGAGGATTAAGAACTCAGAGAGTACCACTTCCCCACTTCCGGCGCACTGACCTGAGTCTCTGGAAACGTCTCGACGATCAGTTCGCCAAACGCGGCGATGGCACGCTCGTCGCCGTGCGTGAGTACGACTTTCTTGGGGCGAAGACGCCGGACGATCTCGAGCAACTCCTCGCGGCGCGCATGAGCACTGAATCGGAACCGCTCGATCTTGCATCGAACCGGAACATCGCGCCGCATCGAACCGAACTTGATCCGCGTGCCCTGCTCCGCATGCGATACGATGTAGCCTGGGGTTCGGGGATCGGTATAACCAACGAAGCAAATCGTAAAATGCGCGAGACGCAGCCAGCGCTGGGCGAGGAAATAGCTTGGCGTGCCATCTTGCATCATGCCGCTTGCTGCAAGTACAATCGAAGGCTCACGAAAGAACTTGCCGCTGAAGAGTCCATCGCGTCGCGGCAACTCGGATTGCTCGATATCAGCTACGCGATCTTTTGGATTTGTTCGCGAGCGGCTCATCGGAAACTGATCGTACACATCGCTGATTCGGCGCCCCATGCCGCCGGAGTAAACCGGCACACTTGGGATTCGGCCAGCCTTCATCGCATCACTGATCATCATCAGCATCTCCTGCAGTTTGCCCAGCGCGAAGACGGGAATCAGCACCGAGCCTTCGGCAGCGAGTGTCTCGTTGATCGTCGTAATAAGCCGTTCGAGTTCGCGCTCGCGCGTGTGCGTCAGATACGCATCGACAATTCCGTTGGTCGATTCGCTGACGAGAACATCGATCGGTCCATCGGGCAAGGCGGCCCCGCCAACGATACGCTGTGCATGGAGCGATGTATCGCCAGTATGGAAAATACGCTGGCCATCCGTTTCGATGAGGATGCCGGCAGCGCCCAGAATGTGCCCGCTCGTGTAGTACGTCGCCTTGAACCTTCCATCCCCGAACTGCTGCGATGTTCCAAGATCGAGCGGCCGAAACTGCGCGATTACATCCGGCAGTTCGATCAGAGTGTAGTTCGTCAGCGCCTCAATAACTTCCGCCGGATGCTGCTTCGGCAATAGGCTCGCCGAGTTCGAAAGCATGATGCGAGACAGTTCGATCGTCTCGCTCGTCGCATACACTTCCGCGTTTGGATGGTGCTGCATCACGAACGGCACAGCGCCCAAATGATCGGTGTGCGCGTGCGTCACTAAGAGCGTATCGACCGGATGCCCATTCAGCGCGGTAATCTTTGGGAATGCTTCCCAGCCGAGTTTCTCGGGATGCAGACCAGCATCCACGAGCAGTCCATGCCCATCGATCCCATAGTAAAAGCTATTGGCCCCGATCTCGCGCCCGCCGCCGAGCGCCATGAATGTTGTGTTCGTCAAACTGAACTCATGTTAGCGAATGATCGCTCATTCGTGGTTGTGCGCCACGCTAAGAGGGCAAAATGCTTCCTCAACCGTGACGAAATGTGTACTGACGGCGAATCCCGGGAGGTCCGCCATGCAATTAGACACAGCCTAACAGTCCCGGAAAAGCGAACAGTTCGGCAGCTTTTTCAATGAACGATACGTAGGGACGTGCTCTGCACGTCCCGCTTCATCTAATCGTTCGGCACCCGCAGCGCATAGAAGTGCGTGTCGCCCTTCGAGTCCGCCACCATCAGGCCGACCGCCTTGCCCTTGCTCTCGGTGATGATCTTCTCGAAGTCGCTCGCATTCCTCACCTTCTTGCGGGCCGCTTCGGTGATAATGAGGCCCTTCCTAAGGAAGCGATCTGCTGCTTCGCTCGCCGGCTGCACGTCGGTGATCATGACGCCGCCAGAGACGTGGTACTTCTCCTTCTCCGCATCGGTCACGTTGCGAACGCTGACCCCGATGTTGTCTAATGTCGCGGTCGACTTGGCTGCGGATTCCTCCTGTCCTTGCGGCTCCTCATCTTTGGACTCGATGTCCACCTTATCGGCCAGATCGGGTCGTGGCTTCAGCGTGATCGACTTCTCGATCTCCTTGCCATCCCGCCAGACGCGGAGCTTCACTTGGTCGCCGGCATGGTGCATCCCAATCACGGTCTGAAGCTTATTGGCCTCATCCACTTCGTGACCATCAACTGTCAGAATCACATCGTTGATCTTGAGTCCCGCCGCCTGACCTGCGCCGCCATCGGTCACGCCATCGATGCGTACGCCATGCGCGCGGTCGAGGCCCATCGCTTGCGCATCCGTCTGATCCACGGCGCGAATCGTCACACCGATATAGCCACGGTTGACTTTGCCATTCTTGATCAGGTCCATCGCGACCGAGCGGACCATGTTGACCGGAATCGCAAAACCATAGCCCATCCATGTGCCGGTTCGCGACGCGATCGCGGCGTTGATGCCGACGACTTGCCCGTGAATATCGAACAACCCGCCTCCGGAGTTGCCCGGATTGATCGCAGCATCCGTCTGGATAAAGTTCGAGATCGAGTAATTACCTTGCTTGGTCCGTGTCCCCGCTTGAGGAATATCGATTGCGCGGCCGAGCGAGGAGATGATGCCCTCCGTAACTGTCGACTCCAGTCCCATCGGATTACCGACGGCCATCACGATCTGACCAACCGCCAACTCGTCGGAATTGCCAAGCGCGGCAACCGGAAGATCGGTCGCGTCGATCTTGATGACGGCGAGATCGGTCGTCGGGTCGGTGCCGATGACACGCGCATCGAAGACGCGCTTGTCAATAAGCTGGACCTTCACTCCACCCTTCTTCGCGGCATCTTCCACAACGTGGTTGTTCGTCACTATATAGCCATCGCTCGTGATAATGACGCCCGAGCCTAAGCCCTCTTCCGGGCCTTGCTGCGGCATCTGAAATGGGAACATGTCGCCGCCGCCATTGTCCTCACCATTATCACCACCGCCGCCGAAGAAATGACGGAAGAACTGATTGCCTTGATCGCCCTGCTGGTTCTTCGCGCTCTTTGGGGGCGCTTCGGTCTTCACGGTAACCTGCACGATCGTCGGCTGCACCGCTTTGGAAATGGCGACGAACGAGCCGTTCAGATTTGCGAGCGTAGGATCGGTCGGCAAGCTGGGCAGCGGACCGCCAAGCTGAGGATCGCTCGCGCCGAACGCAAGGCTCGCGCCCCGCCAGCTTCCAAAACCCGTGACCAACGTGACACCAAAGACCAGACCCAGCCCGAGAAGCACAAGGGTCGCTAAAAATGGTCGTTTCGATAACATAAGATAACGTAACCTCCGAAAATTAGTGGATACCAGATAGTGGTTTCTTGAGAGTGTTGGTTCCGTGCGTAGCAGTTACCAATAGTTAACCATCCCGCATCCCCTCGCCTCCCTCCACTGAACCGGTAATTTATTAACGTAAGGCGCAATTCCTTGTTTCAAGGATGAATAAGAGTTGAGCCAACTTCAAGCTTGCCGCGAAGAAACCTGTCCACTTGCTCCCGTGGTGCGCGAGCGTTTGTGCTTCATGAACTGTGTCGATTCCAAGCCGCATTCGCCAATTCACCAGGACAGCGCAAATCTTTTTGATTTCCGATTTTTGTTTGGAGTTCATGAACTGGCTGCGGTGAGACAGGCCTTGCGATAAGACAATTGGTGCCCATAGTCAACCATGCAATATACGCTACCGGAACCCCGAATGCAAGCCCCGCCAAAATTTCTTCCTGACCTCCACCATCGTAGGGTCGTGCCGGGTTGTTATCGCGAAGTCCCCTCTGGGCGTGTGTGAGAAACCAGTGGGATTCCTGTAAGAATATGATGACATTCGGGTGAGTTGGAATTCGACTTCGCGCACGTAGTTTTGCGATCCATTTCAACGACGCACCTTCAACAAAAACTTTGTGACTTATGAACGGCAACAACACTCCGCAATCCTGGTATGACTTCGCTGTCATGCCGCCCATGGACCCACGCTCGATTGTCCAGACGATCAGCCTGCAAGATCAGGGCGGCACCATGCGCCCCGCATCCTTCGCTCGCAGCGTCTCATGGCTCCATGCAGCCCCAACGTGGGCCAATCCGCCACTCATCGTCACACCGTTCTCGACGGCCGTGCCGAACGTCACGGTGCCGAACACAAATGACTTCGGTTCCGTCGAGGCGGCTGCCGCATGGAACTCGCTCCACGCTATGACCTCGACAAGCATCTTCGTGCCGATTGCGGTCGAGAAGATCATGTTCCTCAAAGCCGGGACCGCATTCGTCAATAATATCTTTCTCGATTTTATTGGCGGCGTAACCTCGCAGGATATCCTCTTCAGCTTCCGCGATAACTCAGTTACGAGCGGTGACTTCACTGGCGGCGGTGCGGGCACCATCCCCGTCTTCGCCTTTCCAACGGCCCCCACCTACGGCGGCACGTCTCGCAACCTGCAGGTCACGCTACTCCGCCCGGGCCGATACAGCGTCGCGCTCCGTATATTCGATAGCGCCCCCAATTGGAGCATCTACGAGATGGACTGGATCGTACTCTAAATAGCTGAGCTATGCCTAACACACCGGTTCCACTCATACCACACAGGGAGATTCTCCCGCCACCTCATCCTATCGGGACGCCTCTCCCCCCAATTGGCTTTCACGTTATCGGGGATGTAAGTGTGATCGACCCTAATCCAGAAGGCGGAGATGGAGGATCTCCTATCCCTGTCTGGGATCCCACCATCCACACAAACCAGGGCGGCGCGGGGAGCCCACCGTTCGGGGGCGGTAATCCCGGGGGCGGCAGCGGGGGCGGCAGCGGGGGCGGCAGCGGAGGCGGCAGCCGAGGCGGCAGCGGAGGCGGGGGAGGGACCGGCGGAAAGGGTTCCGGGGGCACCGGCGTCGATCCTACCACCTTGTACCTTCAGAACTATCTGCTCGATTGGGAAAAGAAGCACCACTCGGTGCCAGACTGGCTTAGGCAGGTTCTCGACTTCTACATTCACGGAAGGCCAATTAGGTTCGACAACGATCAGCAAAGAACAAAATTCCTCATCGAGGTAACCGACGCAATAGGAAATATTCTGGATCTATTGAACGGCGATCACGATCCATCCGATACCTCCTGGCTCACCAAGCTACTGGCTGCCATAGGAGTCCTAGCGGACGCTGAGGCACTCAAGGGAGTTGATCCCAAAAGCCCTCTCGGCCAAAAGATCAGCGACTGGGCGATTGAACTATATGATAACATGATCAAATTTGTCATTCAATCACTGAAGGATGAGCTCATGGTCCTGCTTCTGAGCGGCACTGCGCTTCTCGCAACAATTAATGCAATCAACCAAGCAATCGCGGATCTAATTCTCGAGCTTCTCCCAATTAGACGCAGGAGTGCCCATTAGTGACTATTCGCATTGTGTGAGCCGCACATTTATCACAAGGCCCGCACTCTTTGCGCAATTCATGCACATGCCGATCAAATACGGCTCGGATCTCGAAACGTAGAAAATATTAGAAAATCGTGCCACTGCATGGTTGTCCAAATGTGATTCTTCCGTTGCGCAAAGAATCATTATAGGGATATCCTTCAGGCCGCAGGAGAAGACCGAGTCTTTGGTGTACTCGGTAGTTGTTGTCTTACCTGTTTCAAGAGGATTGAGTTCGCTCGGTCCCGCATTCTTCTTTCTCTTCACTCCCTTCTGCAACTTAAAAGGATACCAGATAGGCACGCTGCGGGCAGATCCCAAGCCTATGGATAGGCTGTCCGCGCCAATAAACGATAATCGAAATCCCCCCTCCCCGCTTGAGTCAACTACTGAGACAAGGGTATCAACCCGTTCAAGCAGAGCCGTGACGGAAGCCCTATAAGTTTTGTGCACCATCAGTGTACCAGTACTATCGGTGGCTTCTATGAAGTAATTGAAGGTGTCTCTTGAAGTGTCGCCTTGTTGACCATACACTCCTCTGATGCCCAATTGCACGAGAATCAGGCTCATAAGGACCCGCCGCCGAATAGCTCGTTCCATAATTCTTACACTTGAATTTTGCGTTAGATCGAGTTTCACAAAATGTCGTACTAGCTCAGATTAATATTGAACATCTATACCGCGAATCGGATTCCTGAGCGGTGTCCGCAACCACCATTACGCAATCGCATCTTGTCGCAGGTCGGTCGGTTGTATGTGATGCGCAGCAATAATGCTTTTGGGAGGTGGCTCAGCCTCATATCGCCTGAATCGCCTGATAGAGCTTCTCACCGTGTTTGAGTCCTAACTTTTTTCGGATGCGGCAGCAGATATTATCGATCGCCTCCATGGAGACCGGCAGCACTTTCGAGATGGCCTCCGTCGAATCGTACCCGAGACGAATGAGGACGATAATCTCCATCTCGCGGTGCGAAAAAGTTGCGCAACGCGCGAGCAACCTCGCGTGGAATCCGGGGTCTTCGAGCCGGGGCGCGCGTTTGTAATCTTCAAACGTTCGTGGCTTCTCGCTTTTGGCGATCGCCGCACTTGAACTGAGAGTTGTCATCTCGGGAGAGCATAACGTGGAGCCTAACCTGGTAACGGAACACGGGGGGGGGAGTTCCCGGTTCATCGTATCCTAACAGCCGCGTGTGGCGATGCTGCTCGCGAAGTAAGTCTTACCGTTGTACTGTCAATTCTCGCGTCAAGTGCATACCTCCACTCGTCAGAGTATAGAAGTAGGTACCGGTGAGGAGCGAATTACAATCGAGCGTCACGACGTGATCGCCAGATCGAAGCACGCCCAGAGCAATGGTACGCTCCAATACACCGGTCGGATCGAACAGCGCAAACTTCGTGTCTGCCGCGCTTGGAAGTTTGAACGGTATCGTAACGAATCTCGCCGCAGGATTTGGATAACTCGCCCCAAGCCAAAGCCCTTCCATTGTCGTCATGTTCTCACCCACGGCCGCGTTGCTCGTTCCAATTCCGATCACTTGGATTGGAGCACCTTCCAACGGTACCGGGGACGATTCTTGGAAGTCAATGGATCCGTAACAATAACCGACGGTCGTTGGGCAGAATACGACCCGGAGTTTACCGGTGACACCCGGCTGTATTATCGGTGGAATCGTCGTTCCAAGAGGCAGGAAGTCCGAAGCGTTTGCACCCGTCTCAGTTGCCGTTCCAGGAGTCCATGGCACGTTACCGTTATTCGTGATGCTCACTTCAAATGTGTCACACTTGCCGAGTTGTGTAGAGACGAGGCCACCACCATCACTGCTGATCGCAACGCCCCCGCCCATTCCGGCCAGTATCACCGTGTGTTTGATTCTCGACACGGAGGATACAACAAGCTGGCCATACGCTGGACCGATCGTGTCTGGATGGAAGCCCACAGAAAATGTAGCCGAGTCGCCAGGCATCACACCCGAGAATACAAACGGGGAAAAGATTTGGTACGCTGCCGAAGTTCCTGTCGTGAAGGCTACCACATATCCGTCTGATTGACTTCCCGTGTTGGTCACCGTAAAGAACGCCGTATCCTCATTCCTCACGAGCGTTATTCCCGTCGCTCCAAAGCGTAGAATATCGGGATACACCCTCATCGCCCCGATATTCACTGTATCGGGATGCATTCCGCCACCGAGCGGTGCAAGGCGTGCCGGACTATTTTTGCCGACTTGCTGGGCAAATACATCCTGCGAAAGAAGCAAGGAGATCGAGATTGCCAGTATGAATCTCATTGGGAGATAGCTATTCATAAAGTGACCCTCCGTTTACAAAAATACCGTGCATTACTCCGCTTGAATCAGCAGCTTCCGGCTTTGCCGGGAATGGCCTGAGGCGCTCGATGCCTCGACCGTGACAAAGTATGCGCCCTCGGCCGCTCCGGTCAGGTCGATCTCGACCGCGTGCGTACCGGCACCCAGCGTGCTCTGGAACGGCGCGTATTCGCGGCCAAGCATGTCGCGTATTTGCACCGACACTTCGCTGGCAGCGCCGAGCGCAAGCGTGAGTGTGGCGTGTGCGCCGCTATTTTGTTTGAGCGCCGGATTCGGACGCAGTGAGATCACGTCTAATATCAGGTTGTTATTGATCCAATCTCGCTCGTAGCCATTACCGCAGGTATCGTTGGTGGTATAGCGGACGATCCGGGGCGTCGCGAACGAGGTTAGTGTACACCGCGCGTAGTTCGCGTCGA
The DNA here is from genome assembly GCA_017882165.1 of Candidatus Kapaibacterium sp. Taxonomy (GTDB): domain Bacteria; phylum Bacteroidota; class Ignavibacteria; order Palsa-1295; family Palsa-1295; genus PALSA-1295. The sequence goes on along the minus strand of JADGPZ010000051.1, from coordinate 5,750 downwards.
CATCGTTGAGCAGCAGATTCGTCATTGCGATGTCCGTTGCGATGGAGTCGCCGATGGTCGTCTTGTAGAATATCTCTGCGAGCACGATCGAGTCCGCAACCGCGCCGCCCAAGTCGTGCCGCAGTTTCAGATGCAGCATCCCTCCCGCCTTCTCGACGCTATCGACAATAGACCAGCCGGGCGCGACCGTGATCGTGCTCATTGTAAGCAGATTCCAATTGTATTGCAGATCGAGCGTGACGGTTTGCAGTGCCGACGAATCGCCAACGGCATCGAGCATCAGCACTTTGACCGAGACCGGCACGCCAGCCCGGCTACTCATCGATTGCGTCAGGTCATGCGTGGCGATGCCGATGCGGGCCGTCGGGATCGTGCCGCTCACGTTACCTGCAAGCTGGATATTGCGGGCGAAATGGACTTGCCCCGAAAGCACGGATAGAATCGCATTGGCTGGATCGCCCGCAACATTGGGATCATACTGGACTGTGAACCGTAGCGTATCACGTGGCTGAAGCACGGCCGGAAGCTTCTGCAGGGCCACGAGTTGGAACTGCGTTCCGCCAGCGAGCGCCGAGAGCGCGATTGAATCTACCAGCAGCGACCCGCAGCCGGTATCGGTGATCCAGTACGTCTTGGTAACGGATTGGCACGGGCGCGTCTGGAACACCGAATCCGGTTTTGAAAATGCGAGCGCGTGCGCGCCGGGCCGGGTCGCGTATGTCAGTGCGATCGACGTATCGATATTCAGACCGGTAAACCGGATCTGCGACTGTTCGAGGCTGTCTTCATTCGGCGCGATGTGGAAATAGACCCGAACGGAATCGCCGGGATGCAGAGTGTCCGGAAGGGAAAGCGGAGAAGTAAACGAGATTCCCGCGTAGCCTCCGATGGAGTTCTTATTGATAACGATGTCATCACATGTCCCGAGATTCCTGAGCAGCACGGAGGAATCCGCCGAGCCACATGGCGGAAGTGAGGTCAGGCGAATGAACGTGGTATCCACCGCGAGCAAATGGACAATCGGTTGTACATAACCCGAAAGCGCGATTGTGCGCGGGTAGTCCTTGCCATCAACAGGATTGTGGACGAGGATCGTCGCCGAGTCGTGCAGTTCGCCAGACGACCTTGGCTTGAGCCGGAACTTCACGTGCAGTGTATCATGCGAGCCGATCTTCTGCGGAAAGTTGGGGCTGAGAATCACAAAGTTGTTTGTGTCGGCGAGCAGCGTACTGATCGCGACGATCGAATCACACGTGAGATTGATGAGGTCGCCCTCCAAATCCTGCTGCTGGCACATGCGCAATGTGTCGAACCGTAGCACCGGACTGAGCAGCGTATCCCGAAAGCTCGACACAGCCTGCGCTGTGACCGGAATCAGCGTATCGACTTCCGTGCCATCGAGATTGAGCGTCACCCGGAGCACGCGTGTCGAGCCGCCGACAGAGTCAGGCTTGAACCGGACGTGGATGTGTGTGGAATCGCCATTCCCAATGGTAATGGGCAGTGCGAGCGAATCGAAAGAGTATTCGCCATCCGGCGGATCCCATGCAAGCTTTGTGATCGTAAGATTGCGGCAGAGCGAATTGGCAACCCAGAACTCACGCGCCGATTCATCGCATGGTACGTTTACCGCGCCCATGTCAATGGCCGATTTGCTAAGCGTCGCAAGAATGGGAATATCATTCTGCACCGCGAGTGTGAGCGTGATCGTCGTATCGACTAATTGCTGGCCGCTGAGATAGCGCACGTGGAGCAGCGTGGTGTAATTTCCTTTGGGCTGCGATACGACGAGGATCGGCAGCGCAACCGCGCCGGACGCGGCGATTGTATGCGGTAGCACAATCGGCGTGAGACGAAATACCGTCGTATCCGAAAGCGATGCGGCCAGCAGAACGATCGAGTCGCACGGGGTGGCCGCGATCTGGAATGACGTGTCGGTGGTGACACACCGGTTAAGCACTGCCAGACTGAGCGCGCCAAACAGCGCCTCGCCACCCTGTGTCACATCCAAACGAAATGGAACCGAGTCGTTAATCTGAGTGCCGCCTGCGGTCAGAATGCGAAGCCGCAACATCGAAAGGAAGGTCCCATCGCGCAAGGAGCTAACGCGCACGGCGACAACAGCCGAGTCGTAGGGCCCGATTTGCTTCGGCAACAATGATGACGCAGGCGATGGAAGAATGTGGAAATGGCTGGAGTCGCTCAGCAAGGCGCTCGTTAGTGTCAGCGTATCGCAGGAGAGGTTTGTGATGACGAGCATCGAGTCCTTCGTCACACAGGCGTATGGCGCGACCATGGTGATCTGCGCGGCGTGGGCGTAGTTCGATGATTGCTGCCCCGTGCCGTAAAGCGAAATGATCGTGTCAATCGTCCGAGTGCCAGTGGTGAATTCCAGAAGGAGTTGACCCGAGTCTTGAAGTGATTTACTCGGTGAATACCCGACGGCGATCGAGTCGCGGCCAATAATGATCTTTGGAAGATTGAGCAACGAGAGGAAGAAATTCGGCGAGCCGCTCAGGATTTGCGCTTTGGTCAACACGCCGCCCGAGCAACCGCCGGTCATTGCAACGCGGATCATGGAATCGGTCACTCGGCACCGGAAACCAGATAACCTAACCAGCATCTTGTCGAGCGAAAGCGTGCTATTACCGCTGTTTGTGCCATCGGGATTGTACCACAGATTCCTCGACGCGTTATCGCCGGCAAAGACTTCCTTCCCTTTTGAATAGAATCGGGTGTCGCGATTATTCGTTGGGCCGCAGACGGAATACCAATGACTCCCCTGGTCGGTCGAACAGTAGAATCCGTTCGAGACGGTCTGCACGAAGAGATTCGCCAACGTGCCCATGATGCAGCCAGTGGGTAAATATGCGAAGGTGTACGGATTGCTCCAACTGGCGCCACCGTTCGTCGAGCGGAAAAGCGGGCCTGTGTGTTCCGCGACGGCAAAGAACATCGTGCTCCCCGGAACCCCAAATGGCGACCAGCACTCCGTCTGGAGTGTCGGACTTGGCGCCGCCCAGGTCAGGCCACCATCGATGCTGAACAGGAAGCTCTGATTTGGCATGTAGGTGCTGATAACGCCATTCAATCCGCTGAACGTGACCCCGTTTTGCTGCGGGGGAGCAAACGTCGTCCACGTCACACCGAGATCGTTCGAGTGGTAGGCCATACCGGTCCAATTGATTGCGATCAGCTCTGAAGTCGCCGCGTTATAGCCGATCGAGACCATATCTCCATTGACCGACAGAGCGGTCCAATGCAGGCCGCCGTCAATCGTCGTCCACACGCCCGTGGCTGTGGCGCACCAACCTTGTGTCGTGCTTCGAAATGCGAATTGCTGGACGGTGGCGTTGAAGAGCGAGGGGGTAGTCGTTGCGCTCCAGGTGACGCCATTATCGACCGTCCGCCAGATCTCGCCATCGTACAGACCGACAAATCCGGTTGTGCCGGCGCCCACCTGATCCTGAAAGTAGACAGAGTAGATCCCCGAGGGAAACGTTTTGACCACGGACCATTGCGCCGTCGCGGCAGACGGAGCGATGGCGCAAGCAAGGGCGCTAACCAAGGCGCCAGCCAGAACCGCCAGAAGAGCGGAAAGGACGAAAGTTTTTCGCAGCATAGAACAATAGGAGCAACTCTGGGGGAAATCACGGAGCGCCCAAAGCGCTGACGCTAAGGCAAACGGCGGGAAACGGGGAGCGTTCCCCAATGCACGGCCACGCTCCGGATCGGTTGGGACCTCCTCTCCAGGAATGACATGAAAACCCATTCATTGCCCGTTGCGAACAGTTGTGATACTATTTTTGTAAACTAAGACTCACAGATGATTCACAAGCATCCAGCGGCACAAAGGCGGAGAAGGACGACTCGTTTCATTCGAGTTCTCGTCGTTGTATTGTTGCCGGTGCTGTTGTTACGGAGCGGGAGTGAATTCTTTCACTCACATGAGAGCGAGCTTGGTGTCAAGCTCTCTTCGCCTTGTAACGCATGTGCCATACAGGCGACGTCAGCCATCGAAGCTGCCGATCCCGCGCCACTACCGCACCTCACCGTTTCTCTTTTAGAAGAACGAGTACTCGACGAGACTCATCCATTCCTTCCCGTCCTGCTCCGGACGAGTGGCCGCGCTCCTCCCAGCGCGTAACTTCCTTCTTGCATTAGGCCATCCGTGGCCGCACTTACTGTCGTGAAGCTGCGAACATCATCGCGCCTTCGATACTCATCTTTATTAGGAAGTTTTGGGCTATGAGTATTTCTAAAATTGGGCGCATCTTCGCGCATTCCGCTATTTCTTTCTACATCGGTTTTGCATTCCTGCTTTCCGCTGGCTCCGCGTTCAGTCGCGTGCCCGATCCGCCGCCCGAAGAGGGCATTCAGTTCGTCGTCATCGTCCATGACGGGACGAACCATCTGCCGTTGGAGCTTGCTCGTGTGGCACTCTATCACGGTTCAACGCTGGTGAAAGGGAAGGTCACCAATCCAGAGGGGCGAGCCGTATTCGTTGATATGAAGCCGGGCCGGTATCACCTGCTCATACGCTCGGTCGGGTATACGGATTTCAACGATACGATCCTGATCGATCATTTACACCGGTTCGACTCCGTGCAACTCTTCGAGACGGGTGGCGAAGTGGTCGTCTCCGGCTTTCGCGAGGCGGCGATCACGACGGTCGAGCCCACGACTGGGAATCAGGTCTTTGAAGCGGAGACCTATCACGCTCCGCCCACGGCGCGCATCACGCAACTTGTGCAAGAGAATGTTCTCGGAGCCGCCCGCGCCCCGACAGGGGAGGTGCATGTTCGAGGACAGCACGGCGAGTTTACATATTACGTCGATGGTGCGCCCGTGCCGCTCGGGGTATTCGGAGGGTTGAACGAAGTCGTCGATCCGCATGTCATCGAACGCTCGACGTTCCTCACCGGTGGATTCCCGGCCGAGTACGGCGGTCAGATGGCGGCGGTCATGGACATTCAGACACGTGTCCCGACCGGTCAGCTCCATTTTGACTTCTCGACGTATGGAGGATCGTACCTGCCAAGTGGCAACAAGGATTCGGTCATTAGTCCAAACCGGTTCCTGAACTCGAACGGTCAGCAACTTGCCATCAGCGATCACGTCGGAAAACTCGGATTCTTCCTCTCCGGCTCGCGACAGGAGACGGATCGGCGCATCGATTCGCCAATGCCGACGATCTTTGACGATCATGGTTTCGACTATTTCCTTTATGGGAAGGCCGACTATCTCCTTTCCGATAAGGACTACCTTACGCTGAACCTCAACTATGGCGTGACCAATACCCAAGTCCCGTACGATAGCCTCGAAATCGGCCAGGCCCCAATTGGAGGCGCGGCAGCACAACAGGATGATTACCAGTACACAACGAATTCATTCCAAACGCTATCCTACTTCCGGACGCTCTCATCGGAATCGGACCACGAAAGTAATTTGACCGTCGCGGGATACGCACGTCAAGGGGGGTTGAAATATACTCCGGGGGCGATCGATGTCCCGACCGTGCAAGACACTTCGGGCTCCATGCTCCATATCTTTTCGACCGACCGAAGTTTTTCGACGCTCGGCATTCGGACGAAGTTTGATAACCGGCTCTCGCATGAATTCATGTATGCAGCCGGTTTCAATTTGAGTACGACATCGGGACATGAGGACTTCGGCCCGTTCGATAGCGCGCGCTTCAACGCGAATGCGCCGCACACGATCACCGACTTTAAGGGATCGGACTTCGGCGC
>JADGPZ010000151.1 GCA_017882165.1 Candidatus Kapaibacterium sp. | reverse complement strand
GCTGATAGTTGTAAGCCTCCTCGGGTGAAAAGTACTCGACGAAGCTCGGGTTGTAACGATGCGGCATCCGGTGCTTGTCCTGATTCATCTCGCGCCAGACGAGCGGGCGGCTTTCGACCGCGTTCTCCAGCGCGGCTTCCGCATCGTTCGCTTTGATGACAAATCCAATCAGTGCGCGGCCAAAAATATTGTGCGCACTGATGGGATCGGTGGCCTCGTTGATGAGGCGAAGAGCATCGGCGTATTCATTGTCGGTAATCGCAAGTTCGATCGCCTTCTGCCGGACGCCCATGTTGTCGGCTGGATTGAACTGAAGATAATCCGCCGCGTATGCTTTGGCGGTCGCATGATCACCCGACTCGGCAAGATCGAGCACCATGTATGCGTATGTCGTGAGCAGTGTCTTGTTACCGGGCCAGTCCGATGTGATACGGCCATTGCCCACGAGGTCGTCCGGCCAGAATTTCTGTAGATCGAAGATCACCGGTTCGAGTACCTCGACCGCTTTGCTGAATTGCTCCTTTTGTCCGTAGTACCTCGCTAAAGCGATGGCAGCATTTGCATGACCGGGCCACTCGCTGAGCAATTTGTGAATCGCCTCGATGCGAGCGGTGACCTTCATGTCCTTACGGTACAACTCGGTATGCGCTTCCTCAAGTTCTTTGCCGCGCTCAGTCAGGTCATAGACATACTGGTTCGGCATGACTTCAAGCAAGCGGACAAAATCATCGCCGCCGATGACTTGCGCCTTGCGGATCAGCTCGGCTTGTTCCTTCGCGCGCTCCTCCGCAGTCGGTTGTTTCTGACCATCGACGATGACATTCCCGGATGCATCGGCGCGCAGTCCGGAGCGCGTCAGACCCACATATCGCTGCGGCCGTGTTCCCGCTCGGGATACTGTGCTGGCCTCGCCACGGAGCCAGTCGATGGCTCCCACAACCGATTGCCACGCGGCACCAAAGACCTCGTAGTATCCGAACAAAACCTGCAACTCGCTGACCGCCTCGCCCGGCTTCGGCATGGGCGTGCCGCCATGCCACTCGCGGCTGAGCGCCTCGGCAACCTGCGGCCAATGCCGAAGAGCCGTGTGCAACGCCCCCGTCGCGTTCTCGTGTTGACCGAGCGCGAAATATGCAAGCGCGCGACTATAAAGCACATACGGTGCAAGCGACTCCGCCACCGATTCCAGCGCCACGATCGCCGCCATCGCCTCGCCACGACGAATCTGGAGCGAGACGATCGACGAAAGCAAATGCTCCGGATCGGCCGGTTCGATCTCGCGCGTGAGCATCGCAACACCCAGCGCGTCGTCCAACTTGCCAGCGCGTTCAAGCGCGAATTCGTAATTTGCGAGAAGCTGCACGAATAACTGAGCGCCTTCGGACGCCGGAAGGATCTCCTTCTCGGATACGACCCCACCATCCGCAAGCACACGCGCCCACTCCGCAACCGCGCGCTCGCAAATCTCCACGGCCTTCTCCGTGGCGTCGAGCTCGATTGCCTCGTTAATCGAATTCTCCACGATACCCGGATGCGATGGCCAGGCGGATTCGACCTCGCCCAGCAGCGCCAGCACATCCCGGTCATCCATCCCCTTCGATTCCGCCATCTTCGAGGCCTGCTCGTAGGTGCGGTGGATCGCCTGTCCCGCAGCCGTTAGCGCGAGGCTGTACTTGCCATCGGAATCCTTCGTAATATTCAGATAACCGCTCAGCGCAGCATCGGACGCGGCGTCTGACGCAGGGCGCGACAAAATATTCTGGAATGCAGGGGAGACCATAGATTCTGTGTTCGCTTCGACTGTTGTCTTCGACATTTAATTGGAGGGAGAACTGTGTGATCCATCGTTGGCGATGGCGTCGTTAAAACCCGTTTCGATGGCATGATCGTATGTGTCGATCAGCGCGTGATGCAGCGCGCGGGGCGCGAGATCGCGGACGTAATACACATCCCGGTAGCCAAGCGCGTATAGCTTCTGACCCCAACGATAGTACCCTTCCTCGATCTGGTTGTATGCGATATTGTGGTGAGCGTACTGTTGCCCGGACTCCGAGAGCGTCGTCGGATCGAGCGCACCACCTACCGACTCCCGAAGCACATAGGTATCCTTGCTATCGAGCGCTCCTTGATCCGCAAATCCGTGGTATGGTTGCTGGACGCTCCCGCACGATGCGAGGCTTACGCCCAGCGTAGCCGCGTGGCTCGCAAAAAGCACAAACAATAATAATGATCGAAGCCAAACGTGGGCGCTGGACAAATGATGGTATCGTGGGCGATGCATAGAAAGGCTGTTTCTCAGGAAATTGATACTGTTAAGCAGGGCGTGCGAACAAGGGAGGAAGGGCTAAAGTGCTCAGACGGAATGAGATCATCAGCCACGCGCCGACGCTTGGCTGATCTCATCAGACGGCAATCGTTCGAGTGCCGGAACGCTATTGGTACGCAGGCCGATCATGGGTGATCGCCTTGCCTGTACACTACATTCATCTATGCCACTTCACGGTTCGACCGAGGTCTCGATGTCAGCAATGACGGTCAAGCGTGGGCGCTGGACCGTTGCCCGCAGGGTTTCAAAGGCTGTGATGAGATCATCGATGATCTCATCTGCTTTCCTTCTTTGCGTGATCCTCCAATATCCATTGACTGGTTGCCACTCAAACACGTCCCAAGAAACCCTGCCGAGCGTGGGCGCTGGCCTCGACTCTTCGCCGTCAAAAGCTTACGACTCTGTAGCCGCGAATACAAGGTCGGCGCCTGACTTTGCTCTTCCGGATATCAATGGAGTTACTCATCATCTCTCGGATTATCGCGGCAAAGTTGTCGTGCTTAATTTTTGGGCCACGCCAGCGACAACGCTCGGCGGTATCCACCATGCCGAGCGGAGATTCCGGGCTTTGGGCAAATTCAAGATTCACTTGGGCCAGTAGTCCAGTTTCTGGGTGTCGCACTCGATGATGGAGGGAGTTCGGTTGTCAAGCCGTGGGTCATTTCACACGCGGTCAGCGCCCACGCAGTGCCCTACCCCATTCTACTCCCGGATAGTGCGGTAGAGGCAAGTTACGGGCCGATCACCGCGATTCCGATCACATTCCTCATTGATAAGAAAGGACGAATCCGGGCTTCGATCACTGGGTATAGCAGTATAAGTGCACTCCTCACTACCCTCAATCCGCTGATCGCGGAGAAATGATGAGATCATCGATGATCTCATCAGTGAATCATCGCTCATCAACTTGTCAGCAACCCTGTTGGGTAAGAGGGAACACTACTGACCCCACGGAGATTTACATTATCTAACGCTTTGAGATAACTTTTGCACTCGATTATGTCATCACAACGTTCAAGACTCTTTCTTCCCGCACTTGCGATTGTACTCGCCGGGTCGTTCGCTATCTACCGGATGACGGCTTCGCACGATCTCATCGACTCCGCACGAGCTTCGACGCCAAGCGTGGTCGCTGGCATGGCCCAATCGTCCACGCTGGACACCGCCGCACAAGCCCCTCGACTTGCCCCCGACTTCGAACTCAAAGACCTCGACGGCAAAGTCCATCATCTCTCCGACTATCGCGGAAAAGTCGTCGTACTCAACTTCTGGGCGACGTGGTGCCCGCCGTGCCGTAAGGAACTCCCCGATTTCGTCGAAATCCAAAAGGCCATGGCCGATCAGGGTGTCCAGTTTATTGGGATCGCCCTCGATGACGAAGGCATTGACAAGGTCAAGCCCTGGGTAGCATCGCACGCTATCCCCTACCCCATTCTACTGCCCGATACCAAAGTCGCTGCCCAATACGGCGAGATGAGTTCCATTCCCGTTACCTATTTCATTGACCGCAAGGGAATGATTCGACAGACCTTTATCGGAATGCGACAGAGGCCCATCATCGAAAAGGCCATCGCGCCACTCGTAGCCGAAAAGTAAAAGTTTACGATGAAGAGTGAGGGATGTGGGTCGATGATCGCTCATCGAATAGATTTTCCCCATTCCTCATTCTTCATTTATAGCGACAGATCGACTTGAACGGTAACGTCCCCGGCCGTGCGGCCAGTGCGTGCAGTCAGGCCGCTGCCTAAGGTGCGCGGCACATCGTAGAGCGTCCCACCGGCCACCACCGAAACACTGAGCCCACCGATGATGCGCGCCGTCGAACGCACCGATGCCCGATAGCCTGTCCCGTCGAGCAATACCACCGCACCGCTCCCCGGTGTCCCCGGTTCATACAGATAGATGGCCGATGCGTAGGAGTCAGTCGCAAACCGCGCGGCGCTCAGATCGAGAGTGACTTGGCGCTGCCGTGGATGATCGCTCATCCACGATGGGTGCAACCCCACCCTGGTTAGCACAAGCGAACCTGACTCGCTACTGGACCCGGACGTTATGACGCCCACGCGTTCATAGCGGCACTTGATGGTGAGCGACGCCGTCGCGGCGTAACCCGCATCTACCCGTATGTGTGTCGCACTGCTGGCGATTGTCGCGAGCCGTGCGACGGAGGAGCTTGCTGCCGCGTTACCAACCGCCGAGCCAGCAACCTGACGCACGGCGATGCTGGCATCGAAACCCGCGCCCGGCGATGACAGAAACCCTGCGCACTGCACATCACTCTTCCGACGGCCAAACACATCCGATACGGGCAGAATAACCGACTGAATATCGGCATACGCGGAGAGGCGCAGCCGTTTTGGAATGAGAGCCAACTCCAAACCCGCGTAAAACCCGTCCGAGTTTGAAAGTGACTGTGCCGTTTCGCCGGAGACTTCCCCAAATGGCGATGCGATCCCATACGGAATGTGATGGTAGAGGAAAGAAACGGCGGCGTTCGGCGAAGGCTGAAAAAGGCCCGATGCCGCAGCCAGAAAACTTCGGCTCGTATCATTGGAAATCATAGCCGCTTCGAGATGGGTGGACCACGTCCGACCCACTGCGAGCACATCCCCACCGACAGCATCCATGACTCGACCCATAAACGGAGCACTTGGGGTGCCATCATACGGATGATCGTAGCGCGCGTCGAAGCCTGTCAAGCCGGCTACCATGTAAAGACGACCCGTGTCCGAACTCGCGATGCTGGCTCGTACGCCACTCACTCGAAGCAAGGCGGTGTTCTTCAGTGCAAGCTCTGACTGCGTGCGATGATATGAACTTGTATAGATCGTCTGAATTGTATCGCTCATGACTCGAGCATCAATCTGCCGATTCGAAGCGAAGAGCAGCACATGGATCATGGGCGATCCCGCCGGTCCAATGGCAATCTCTCCAGCCGCGCCTCGCAAAGCTCGATTAGGATCGCTGCTGAGCGTACCGCGAAGACCAAAGGCCCGCTGCTCGGCCGCTGCGGCAGCCAAAAGCGTTCGACTACTACCAGCGCCGCCGCCAAAGAGGAGACCGTTGCCAAAAGCCAGCGCATAGTCTCCCGCGACAAAGCGTTCAACCGAGACCGCACCAGAGATCGGGATGGGATTACGAAGTTCGGCGAAGCCATCGAACCGATCCAAAAACTGCGGCTCCCATGCCTTTTTGCGTTGCAGGAGTGCGACCTCCACGGCACCCGAGCGTATACGGACGCGATTCGAAATATCATCCGGCGAGCCAAGATATTCGCCCGACTGAAACCCACTCTGCTCATGGGCGCTGATCGCGCTCGATCCGCGAGAGCGGATGGAATACCGCGTGGTGGAGTCGAACGAACGTACGACTGGCATCCGCTGCATGGCAAGAGCTTTCGACCACGTCATTTCAGGATCGGCATGACGTTCCTGAATACCTCCGGCCAGGCGAGCGCCCACGCTCAACCCAGATTGAGCATCCACGCTCAGACCGTCAAGATACTCGAAGACCTCTTCCGGATCGAAGCTGGAGCCACCGGTCTGCTCGATAATATGGGCAGCGCGAGCGCCCACGCTCTCCGAGTCGCTCGCCGTAATGATGTGCGGTTCCTGTGCACAAACTTGTAACGCTCGTAGCGATGGGATCGCTATGATGAATAGAGAGCGCACGAGCCACCGGTGAGCGATCCTCTTCATCACAGTGCGTAGACAATGCCAAAGCAGAGCGAGCTCCCAAGGTCCGGATGGTGTTCGACGGCAAAGTCAAGTTGCATTGCGGAATATCTGAGCCCGACACCGCCTGAGATGAGACCAACCGCAGTCTCTGTCCCTGCCCGTACTATTATGTGCGGGTCGAGCATATACTCGATTCCGGCGTGAACTGAGGTTGCATCCCCTTGTGGGGACTCAGCGGCAGCATCCACTGTCAGTTCGTCGATCGGCCGGTACGAAAGTCCCAGGTATGCAGTGCGGCCCGCTCCCCCCGCATCCTGATTCGTGTAAAGGCTCGCCAAATGCGTCACAGCAGCGGCAGCGCGCACACGTGGCGCGAGATCGAATGTGACCCCGGCGTCCATCGATAGCTCGGTCAACGGGAGATAGTGTTCACCGAAATTCATTGCGCGATAGTGAAGCCGCAGCCCCGCCGTGGCCGCACGACCGGTGGAGACAAGAAACGATCTGGAATAGAGTATCCCAATCGCATCCGACGAGTAAATATCCTGATACACGAATTGTGAGCACCCGACGCCCACCGCATTGAGCGAATCCACCGCCCAGAGTCCACTGGCTGCGGCAGACCAGCTCCGTTCCAACCCGGCCGGCGCGGGCACGAAGCTCGCGACAAGGCGATCGGCCGCGCTCGGGATAGCCGGATTGATGTCCAGGGCGTCCCGTGCATCGGCAATACTGCTGCTCGCGAGTGCGATGGTGCGCGGGCTTTCCATGGTCTGAGGCGCAACGAACTGTGCGCGGCTCCCGTCAGGAGCGGCGCAAAGCGAAAGCAAGCCAAGCATCGGGAGGAGGCTGCGCATAGATCATCATCGAGCACAGAGTCCGGTCCGGGATCCCCGCGTACCATCCGGCACGGTCCCGCAGCACGGACAAAAGCTCCGCTCGTAACGTTATGAGGCTCGACAGGCGTTTCCGAAATTGCGTCCGCAACTGCAGTGGTTGCGGTTTCGGGCGCTCTGGCCGCGGTGGTCCGCCCACATGGCGTAATGGTAGCCGCAACAGACTTAAAATCTGTTGGTCGCAAGGCCGTCCCGGTTCGAGTCCGGGTGTGGGCACATTTGACACTGGCATGTCAATGAACAAGTGGCGCTTCTTTACAGGTGAGGATCGGTTCGCTGAATCGGCCAAAAACCCTGCAAAGAAGCGCTTTTTCTTCGGTTTAGTTGGCTCAGCGCACCGAATACTCTCTGAACGTGGCCATTCAAAAATACGAAGCTTTTGATCCTGCATCGCGGATTGGTAGTAATTCGTATTCCTAAAACCGGCTACAAAAACTGGCTACAAAGTAGCTACACTTTGCGGTTGAGAGTGATAGCTGTGCCCTCTCCCAATCTTATACTCTATCACAGGCACGACAAACCAAGTTTTTGCTAACGCCACAAGTGGCACACCACAAGTCGGAGCTATAACACTTTTCGAACGCCAGTCGAGTTGCTGCTTCCTCTATCCTGCCGATCGTGCTCGCGATGTCCCTTTGTCGGTGCCACCTCTTCGAGAGTCATTACCCTCATTTGGGAGCAACATTCGTTTTCCGGACCAGCAAAACGATGCTAAGCCACGTACCTAAAGTCGAGGTCTATTCAAGATACCCCGTCAATGAAGAGTCGATGAGATATTCATTGATCAACGACCCAGATTCTTCAATTGATAGACCGTCGATCCTTAGGAGTGCGATGCAGCCTTTTACGTTTTGTTGAACGTACTCCCTAATGAAAGATGACCTTTCCATCATCTTG
>JADGPZ010000150.1 GCA_017882165.1 Candidatus Kapaibacterium sp. | reverse complement strand
GTAATACCCATGCCCGTAATAGCCACGGTATTCGACGACTTCCCACCCGAGGCGTTCCAGTCGACTGATCGCGTAGGAAGCAGGTCCCCGGCACCAGCGATAATAGGCCGGAAACTTCGCCCGCGTGCGACGGACCGAGGGAGAGAGAACCCAGTTTAACGCCGCCGTGACGCTCTCGGGCAGAAGTTTGTTCGCTAAGAACGGAAGCGTGTAAAGCGTTGGAAACAAATGAATTGCGTAGCCGCTTTCAACAAGTAGTTCGAGCACATTTTGGTGGAATGCAGCGGGATCGGCGATGTGCTCCGCCACCATCACACTGAAGACAAGATCGAATTGCCCGTGTAGATTTGCCTTCTGCCCAGTGGCAAAATCCGTGGCGGAATCTATATCGCCTTGAATGTCGCAGACCACCCTGCCGATGCCAGCGGGCGCTTTTGCGAGTTCTTCGGCGGAGATGTCGAGAACGGTGTAGCGTAGGTCGTTGGCGAGTATCTCCTCCATTCCGATGAAGGGATGCGCTCCCCCGCCAACATCACAAACAGCACGACCTCGCGCGGCTGCCAGTAAAGGAGCAAGCCGTTCGCGGAGGTCCGCGAACATGTTGCTATCCTTTGTGGCGTAGGTGATCACACCGGTCTTAAGCCCGTGCAGCGGCCACCTTCTCAAGCGTCCGCTTCACCTCCACGATCTTATAGGCCTCGATCACATCGCCGACCTTAATGTCATTGAAGTTTTCGAGCGAGATACCGCACTCGTAGCCGGCATCCACATCGCGGACATCGTCCTTGAAGCGGCGGAGCGAAGCAAGGCCGCCCGTCCAGACTTCCGAGCCATCGCGCAAAAGGCGGACCTTGTTGCCTCTGGCAATCTTGCCATCGGTCACGAAGCATCCGGCGATCATGCCGGCCTTCGGCACCTTGAAGGTATCGCGCACCTCGACGGTAGCCGTAACCTCTTCCTTCTCCTCTGGCGCAAGTAGACCTTCGAGTGCATCGCGTACCTCGTTGATGCAGTCGTAGATGACGCTGTAAAGCCGGATCTCGACGTGTTCCGTCGCGGCTAAACGTCGTGCGTCTAAGTTCGGACGGGTGTGGAAGCCGAGGATGATCGCGCCGCTTGCGGCCGCGAGGCGGACATCGTTCTCGGAGATTGCACCCACAGCGCGATGGACCATCTCGACCTGCACTTCTGGTGTAGAAAGCCGTTGGAGTGCGTCAGCCAATGCTTCGACCGAGCCATCGACATCGCCCTTGAGCACGAGCCGAAGATGCTGGACTCCGCCCTGTTTGATCTGCTCGGAAATGTCGTCGAGCGTGAGGAATCGGACTTGCTTAAAATCCTGCTCGCGTTTCAACTGCTGGCGGCGTCCGGAGATTTCCTTTGCCTCGGAGTCGGAACCGAGCACGATAAACTGATCTCCGGCGGCAGGGATGCCATCGAATCCAAGAATCTGCACCGGCGTGGATGGCCCCGCGATCTCCTTCTTGTTGCCACGCTCATCGAACATCGCACGGACACGGCCGGAGTAGACTCCGGCAATGAATGGATCGCCCATTTTGAGCGTCCCCTTTTGCACCAGGATCGTCGCCTGAATACCTCGGCCCTTATCGACTTCGGCCTCGATGATGACGCCGCGCGCCATTCGGTCTGGATTGGCCTTGAGCTCGAGCAACTCCGCTTCGAGCGAAACGCGCTCGAGCAGTTTGTCGACACCCATGCCAGTCCGGGCTGAGAGTTCGACTTCGCCGTACTTTCCGCCCCATGATTCGACAAGGATATTTCGATCTGCGAGCTGCTGACGAATACGATCGGGATTCGCGTCACCACGATCGACCTTGTTGAGCGCAATGATGATCGGTACGCTGGCGGCCTGCGCGTGGGCGATGGCCTCCAGAGTCTGCGGCATAACACTATCGTCAGCGGCGATGACGAGAACGACGATGTCCGTCACCTGGGCGCCGCGCGCACGCATGGCGGTGAAGGCTTCGTGGCCGGGTGTATCGAGGAATGCGATCCGGTGTCCAGCGCCGGTCGTTACTTCGTATGCGCCGATATGTTGCGTGATTCCGCCGGACTCACCAGCGACAACGTTCGCCTTGCGAATGTAATCGAGCAACGAGGTTTTGCCATGATCGACGTGACCCATGATCGTAACCACTGGCGGTCGCGGCTTCAGCGTCTCTGGTTCATCCGGTACGTCTTCGAGGGTTTCGGTGGTGAATTCGTCCTGGAATTCAACGGTGAAGCCGAACTCGTCGGCCACAAGCTGAATCGTATCCTTCTCGAGGCGTTGATTGATCGAGACCATCAGCCCGAGCGCGATGCACTTCGAGATGATGTCGCCGACATCGACATTCATCAAGTTGGCGAGCTCGTTCGCGGTCAGGAATTCGGTCGCGCTGATGACCGATTTGTCGCGCGCGATCTCCTCGACAGTCCTACGCTCCTGTTCCTCGGCGCGCTCGCTCCGGCGCGCGCGGCGCGCCTTCGCTCGGCGTGAGAGAGCCGATGTTTCGTCGATACCGGCCAAGGTGCGGCGGACGGCGTCCTTGACATCGCGCGCATCCACGCTCTTGCCACGGCGCTTCTTGACAATCTCCGGCTCTTCGCCGGTACCGGCCGGCTTCGCTGTTCCAGGCGGGCTGTGTTTCGTCGTAAGGCTTTTGAGCTTCGTCCCGAGCCTTCCATCGGTCCCGCGGGTGCGAAGTTGAGGCTGTTCCTTCGGGGCCAGTTCGATCTTGCCCTTGATCTTGAGTCCGGGCAGCGCCACGCGCAAATCCATCGGATCGCCAGTGGCGATAACGGTTTTGCGGCGGTGCTTGCGGCGGATTCCGGATGGGCCTTCGGGCTCGTGCATCCCATCGGCCGGTACTTCGGATTCCTGAGTGCCCGCTTCAGACGGCTCTTCGGGGGCAACGATTTCTATCGCTGCTTCAGCAACGGGCGGTTCTTCAATCTCTGGCTCAGAAACTTCTTGAGCTGCAACGGCTGGCGCTTCAACCTCAATTGGTGCTGTGACATCCTCGGCGAGTTCCGGAACTTCCGGAGGGAGCGGCGCTGGTACTTCGACCGGCGGAGGAGGAGCAATGTGGACTGGAGCAGCGACCTCTATGACCGGTGGTGGCGGGGCTGGCTGGGAAGCGGGAGCGGGCGCTGGCTCTGCTGGTGTGGCGTCTTCACCTCGGCGTTGATCCGGGTGATCGCTAAGGTAATCTTCGCGGGTTCTTGCGCGCTGCTCTTTAAAGGCGGAGAGCTTTTTCTGGCGCTTCTCGGCAACTTCCTTGTCCTTGCCGAACTGCTTCATGGCAACCTCGAGCGCCTCGGGCTCGATCTTCGACATGATCGTCTTGACCGCCGTATAGCCTTTCTTTTGCAAAAAGGCGATGAGCGTCTCATGAGAGACGTTGATCTCGGTGGCCAGCGTTCGGACTGTTACCTTCTTCGCCGAGGACTCCTTCGTACTCGGCGTTGCGCCTTCTGCTGCGCTTTGCGCGACTGCGGTTTCTGACATTGCTCTCTTTTTCGGAACTGCGCGCCAACGCGCAACAGTCCCTGCGTACTGCGATGAGTGGCCGAAACCGTTAGCTCACTCATCGCGAAGCTATGCAGCAAAACGCCGCATAGCCCGGTGAGCTAACTCCCTCGACAGTGACGGATGGTCCTCTTAGTTGTCATAGCAACCATCCGTACAGACGAATTTAATCGCCGTATGACCGACTCGACCAAGCCGGCTCATCTTACTATCGTCTTATCCATTGTTCACAATTTCTTCATGTACTAGTACTTCTTCAGAAGCGATGGCCCGTGTTGGCGAAAGCGGAGCAGGAATCGCTCCCTCTGGTTCGCCTTCCTCCGGCTCGCCATCTGATGGTCCAAATTCAGGACGAAGCGTCGTCAGCGAGACACCAGCCTGTTCGGCCGAACTCGCGAGCAACTGATCGCCCTGCACAAATTCTGATTCGATCGCCTGACGAATGGCTTCGAGCCGTTCCGGCGTCATGCCCGGCAAGCGCAACAAGCTTTCGCGAGGCGCAGCCAAAAATTCTTTCGCGGTATCGACGCGCGCGCGGATGAGTTCGCTGTAAAGCTCGGCGCCGATCACATCGCGGAAGTCCATCAGCTCGATGTCCTCTTCGTCGCGGGCTTCCTTGACAAGATTGATCTGGTATCCCGTCAGACGAGAGGCAAGTCGGACGTTCTGTCCTTGCTTGCCGATGGCGAGCGAGACCTGATCGTCCGTGACGAGCACGGTAGCGGTCTTGTTCTCTTCGTTGATCTCAACTTCGAGCAACTTCGCCGGAGATAGCGCGCGAGTCAGGAATGTCGCTTTGTCGGGCGACCACGGAATAATGTCGATGTTCTCGTTTGCAAGCTCGCGGACGATTGAGTGGATGCGCACGCCCTTCATGCCGACGCACGCGCCAACCGGATCGACACGATCGTCCGTCGTTTCGACGGCAACCTTCGCGCGTTCACCCGGCTCGCGGGCCACACCCTTGATGAGGATAATACCGTCGTAAATTTCTGGAATCTCGATCTCCATCAGGCGCTCGAGGAAGCGCGAATCCGCGCGGGATAGGATCACGACCGGCGTCGAAGTCGGCCCGCCGCGGCGGACTTCCTTCACGATGGCGCGAATCGTATCGCCCTTGCGCCAGCGCTCGCGGATGATCTGCTCGCCCTTGGGCAGTAATAGCTCGCGGCGGTTATGGATTACGAAAAGATCGCCGTGGCGAATCTGATAGACCTCGCCGACGATAATCTCGCCGACCAGCGTATTGTACTCGTTGAAGACGTTATCGCGCTCGATCTCGCGAATGCGCTGATTCAAATTCTGCTTTGCTGCAACGATGAGGCGGCGACCGAAGTCCTTGCCCATGTTGATGATCTCAACATACTCATCGCCCGGTTCGAGATCTTCGCCCGACTTCTTGAAGGCATCCGTCGGCGTGATTTCGAGGTCCGGATTCGTGACTTCTTCCACGACCGTCTTTTCGAGATAGATTTCGATGTCGCCCTTGTCCATATTCATGACAAGGTCGAATTTCGACTCCATCCCGTACTTTTTGCGGATGATCATCGCAAAGGTCTCCTCGATCACGGACATCAGGATGTCGCGATCGATCCCCTTCTCGCGGACCATGTCCGCAAACGATTCTACGATCAGTGGATTCAAGTCTTTTTCCTAAGTAATGAGTACCCTCTGTGGTATCGCCGCGTTCTAACACGTTATGACGCAGCAAATTCCGCAGACCCCGATTCCCTTCGGTTGTTCGTTCTAAATGGCCGAATACCAATTAAAAAGCCCGCTTCCGGGGTCCAGAAGGGGCGCTCAGACAACGGGGTAACACCGCGAGGGGGCAGAAGATTTCTCCGACCGAGAGGATGCGGGAAGGAGGCCCTTCCCGCCACACACGAACGAGTCAGGTGATCCGGGAAGAGAAGAATCATGCCTGTGTGCCGGGAAGGGCCTCCTTCCCGGCTCCTCCCTCACAGAAAATCCTAATCGAAGCCATGCAAGTCCGGACTGAGGTACGTCCAGAGATAATCCCGCCAATGCTTTACGATACCTGCCTTTACAGGATTGTTCAGAACGTACCAAATCGCATAACCGAACCGGCCCTTTCGGATAACGTGATCGTACCCCTCATGCAGCCAGAACTCTCCCTGGCGTTTCAAAACCTTGTTTGCCTGTTTTGCGGTCCATGATTTCAACTCTTGCAGCACATCGAAGAGCACCTTCCCATCGGAGAGCGTCACAACCATGTGGACGTGATTCGACATGATCGTGAAGGCATGAAGCTCGTAGTCTATGCCATCACGATACTTGATCGCCTCAGCAACGATCGCCGCCACTCGCGGCTCACGCAGGTAGTGCGGACCCGAGCGAATGTTGTCGAGTATCCGATCGTATTCCAGAAACTTCTGCTTGAGGAGAAGCATGGCAAGCAACTGGTCGTCTTTCGGCTCCGATCCCGCCAACCGGAATGTCAGAAAATACGGCCGATCATTCGGGAGGAAGTGCGGGAGATCACCACGATAGAATGTTTTGGGAGAATCCATCCCACAAAAATACGAACTGGTTCGAGAGAATGAGGGAAGGAGGCCCTTCCCTCCACACAGGAAAGACTCTCGCTTGTGTGCCGGGAAGGGCCTCCTTCCCGGCTTTTGATTAGCGTAATAGCATCACCGGCAGCTTCTCCACTCGCCCATTCATACGAATCAAACACTCATACATCCCATCCGGCATGGCGCGGCCATCCTTGGCCGCATCCCACGTGAAGGCATGCTCCCCCGCCGCCAGCTCGCCCGAGAATATCCGCGCGACCTCTACGCCCAGCAGGTTCACGATCGAGACATCCGCATACCCGCTCACCTCCGGCGTGAAGGAAATTGTTGTGGATTGCGAGAAAGGGTTGGGGTAGATGTGAATCTCAGAGATGGACGGTTTCGCACCTTGCGACACGCCAGACCTCGCAGAGCTAAACGAATGACCGTTCAGACAAACATAGAAAGACGATAGAGCGTGGTCAACCGTCAGTACTATCGTGTCCTTGAAGAGCGTACCCGAAGTGTCGCCATAGAAATGGACGATCATTGAGAATGTTGCACCCGGTCGCACGGTATCGGGTACTCCAGGCAGCAGTTGACTGATCGCAAAATGTTGGTTTGAGCTGGTTAAGGCTATATTGGCGACGACGAGTGGTACACCTGAACTATTCAAAAGATCAATGCGATCGGCGCGATATTTGGCCGAGTCTCCAGCAAGCGTAATGCTTACGAATCCCATGTCCGCGAGTTGAACGCGTTGTGTATCACTTGCGGCCTCGACCGGCGTAATCATTTCAGAGAGTGGGCGGCGCCAGACTCCATTTGTGCGAGTGCCCAAATATACATTCGATCCGAGGACAGCAATCGAATAAACAAAAGAGTCGGTTAACCCTGCATTCGCAGGTTTCCAGCTGATGCCGCTATTTGTCGAGAAAAATATTCCCCCTCCAAAACTCCCGGCAAACGCAAGCGTATCAATAAGAGTAATCGTGCTAATATCTAAAGTAGTCAATCCTTTGTTGGCTGCAGCCCAAGTATCGCCATTATTCGTCGATCGAAAAATGCCTCCTCCGTATGTGCCAGCGACGACGATTCCAGGCCCGGTAACGAGTGCTCGAACATCGTTGCTGCCCAATCCCCGTGACCAGCTACTCGTGCTGAAATCATACCGAGTGAGACCAAATTGAGAGGTCCCTACGTACAAATTCGAATCATTCAAAGCGAGGGCTTGGATATCGCTGTAGGTCAGCAGCACCTGCGTCCAGCTTGAACCATCGTCAGTCGATTGAAAACAGAAACCACCTTCGGTCCCAACAAAGACATTAGAATCAAGTACGGCAAGGGATAAGACGACCGTATCTGTTAATCCAGAATCCACGGAGGTCCAGGTGGTACCGGCATCTGTTGAATGAAACACACCACCCCCGACCGAGCCCGCAAACAGGTTCGAGTCGGTTCCAGCGAATGCAGAAACGGATTGAGGGATCTTGCCTTGCGATGTCTGGATCCAATTCATACCGTCAGCGGCCAACGTCATGACGCCGGAGGCCCCTGCAAGCAGGTTGCCGTTGCAGACGGCCAAGGCATTCACATAGGTCACGGGCAGGCCTGCCAGGGACCAGGTGGCACCATTGTTCGCGGATCGATAAAGACCCTTTCTGTAGGTCCCAACAAACAGATTAGTACCCTCGTCAGCAACGGCACGAACCTCTAACGCACCCAAATCCGAACCTAGCGGCGCCCAAGTCTCT
>JADGPZ010000247.1 GCA_017882165.1 Candidatus Kapaibacterium sp. | reverse complement strand
ATCAGGCCCCTCCGCGGCGCAATTTTAGATGCACGTTTCGGGCCGACTGCATCACGGCGGCATCCGGACGATGAGAGGCGAGGGTAAAACCCTTCGAATTCTTCTGCTGGTGAGCTACAGACAGTAGCCGTGCCTCAGCCGAACGACGGCGGCAACCACGTCGTTTCGGTCAAGCACCTCAACCAACCTGCTTAGCAGGCGCTCATTGTCGTGTGGTCTCGGCTCGAGATATTCCTCAAGGATGCGCTGGGCATTGCTTACGGCTTGAAGCGTCAATTCCTGATCGGTCATAACGTCATCTCGGGGCGGCTAGGAAGCTGACCTTCATGAAGTTATGTCTTGGCTGGCTCCATTTTGTTCAAACGGATTACGCGCTCAGCCATCCGCTGGAAGCTGCTCGAACTCCTGCGGCGGATATCGGTGCCCGTCTGGCGCGGTAATCGCAATGTCCAGACAGCCGTCTTCACCTAGTTCTGCGGCCTTTTTCAGGGCCGCTGCGGCTGTTTCGCGCCGAAGCGTGATGCTGCCCGAAGTGTCCGTTCCTGTGATCAAAAACCGCATGTGCGACCCGACCCGCCGTCAGTTCAAGCCCGTCACGCAGACGGACGATAGGAGGCGAGCGCGCAAGCACAGATTAGGTAAATGCGATAGCGACCAAGCCAGAGGAAAGCAGGACAAGACCGGCAACGGTCACGGCGAGGAAACTGTAAGAAGCGAATTCGTCACGCATGGTACACCACCTATCGCGCGCCCCTGCTCGAACAGAACGACTGTCACGTTACACAGTCAAAAGGATTCCCTCCCAGACGCCAGTTTCGATCCGAGTGATGATTTCATGCAACACCCGTTCGAACGGAATTTAGGGCGCCTCGATTAATTGCATCCCCTGGCCGTCGGACTGCAAATCAGATTCAAGGAGCGCACGGGATCTGACAGCGGGGGCGATCGATGGGGCAGTTCGGGTTCTTCGATACGAACAATCGGCTTGAGGCGCTGTCGGCGAAGGGCGATCCGCTGGAGGCGATCGACGCAATTGTGCCGTGGGAGAGCTTCCGCGAGACAATCGAGGCCGTAGTTCTGACGCCGGCAGCGGCGAAAAAGAGCAACGCCGGTCGCAAACCGATCGACGCGATCGTGATGTTCCGCATGCTCATCCTGCAGTCGCTTTACAATCTCTCTGACGATCAGGTGGAGTATCAGGTGCGCGACCGTTTCTCGTTCACGCGCTTCCTCAAGCTTGGCATCGAGGACCGCATTCCCGACGGCACGACGCTGTGGCTGTTCCGTGAGAAGTTGGCGAAAGCCGGGCTGATCGAGAAGTTGTTCGAGCAATTCGGTCGGCATCTGGAGGCCAAGGGTTATATCGCGCGCGGGGGGCAGATAGTCGACGCGACGATCGTGCCGGTGCCCAAGCAGCGCAACACGCGCGAGGAGAACGAGGCGGTCAAGGCCGGCCAAACACCCGAGGACTGGGAGCAGAAGCCCGCGAAAAATAGGCAGAAGGACAAGGATGCGCGCTGGACCAAGAAGCACGGTAAAAGCTTCTTCGGCTATAAGAACCACGTCAATGCCGACGCCCGGCACAAGCTGATCCGCGGCTATGATGTGACCGAAGCTTCAGTGCACGACAGCCAGAAGCTGGATGGGCTGTTGAACACCACCAACACGTCGCGGAATGTGTACGCTGACAGCGCCTACCGCTCGGCTGAGACAGAAGCCAAGCTCGATGAGCGCGGCTTCAAAAGCCGCATCCATAGCCGCGCATCCCGGAACCACCCGCTGTCGGACGCACAAGTCGAAGCTAACCGAAAGAAGAGCAAAGTCCGCGTCCGGATCGAGCACGTGTTCGGTGCGCAGGAGAATGCGCCGGGCGGGCGGATCATTCGCACCATCGGCGCGGTGCGGGCGAGAGCCAAGATCGGTTTGCAGAACCTCGTCTACAATGTGCGTCGGCTCGTGATCCTGGAGCGGACCGCCATCGCATGAGGGCGGACAAAACCAAGCCGCGTCGGCGGCACATCAGGCTTCAAAACGGTGCTCATCCCGCAACGCCGGTTCGCGACCCACATAAAACGTCATTGTTCGAGGTGCCCAATAGTTAAAAGGGCGAGTCCGGTTCCACGCTTAGGCCTTAAGTACTTTGCGGGTCGAGAATTCGCGATCTTCACCACTGTTAAACCGGGGATGCGCATTCGACGCGGCAACCGGGTTAAAAAATCAAGTATTTAATTGATTTAATCGAACGCTCGTGATACCTGGAGCACCTTAAACCAACCTGATTTAAGTCCACACGCGACCGGTAAAACAAAACATGATTTTGACCGACACCTCGATCCAGCCCTCAAGTGCAAAAAATGAGCCGTTATCTCTAAAGCGCGAGCCGACGTTTTTCCCCGATTCCGCATATAGAGCGATTTATGTCGTCGCGCTTTTGTTCGCCATGATAGGTTGGATGCGACTCCTCCTGAATGGTGCGCAATGGTTGTTGGGCCTCTGAGATAGTGAACCAGAGCCGTTGACGACGGATGGAAACCGCAGCCATGCGGCCCGCAAGGCTTTAGTATTAGCTGTTTAGTTGACCCGATTTGACACTGAAAACCAAGATACCGC
>JADGPZ010000246.1 GCA_017882165.1 Candidatus Kapaibacterium sp. | reverse complement strand
AACTGCCAACTCATAGTAACAACAAGCAGCGCTCATTCGCGCACCGGTTCGAGAGCGTGGCGCGATGCCGGCCCTCCTGTCGTCGGCTTTGGCTTCCACACGATGTTGAGGAAGCACAGGGCGACCATCACGGCAATTCCCCACCATCCATGACCGAGCTTGGTCAGTGTCCCCGCCACCAGCATAGCGATGACCGTCATTGCCGCCGACACTTCGAGGCGCTCCATTAACTTTCTAAACTGCGTATTCACGACAGGCCTCCACGAGATCGGGCGCCACTCGTTCAACTCACCTCACGCTCTGGCGACGCAGCGCTCGATCCTCAGCGGATATGATGCATCGAGCATAGGAATTCGAGATGGAACCGCGACGGCTGTCATATGAGCGGCATAAGTTTCTGCAACCAAGCCGTTCCGCGATCGAAACGCATTCGCGCAGATGTATCATCGGTGCAGGCTGCTATTGCGCCTCGGGAGCCGCTACATGCATCCGAAGCCTGCCTGCAAACAGAATTGATCGGCCGATAGACAGCGAAGATGTTTATCTCGTGGGGGGCTATTGCGAGGGTCTCACTTTTTTCTCTCTTTTGCGCGACACATTCGTTGAAGCGCGGAGTTGGCTGGTGAATTAGCTCGTGGGTGGGATCCCGATCAGCGCCGATCGAGATCCGCGCTTTGCGCTGATTTTCCACTACCTATCAAGGTAGTATGGCGAACTCTGGCGGGGTTCCGCTTCGGTACTGATTCACACCGTCGAGGCAACGTGAAAGCGCATCGGCGCTTTGATTGGATGCTTCACATAACAGGAATGCGCCAACTACTTCGCAAACACCGGATACGCTTTCGCAAACGCCGGATACGCTTCAGAATAAAACAATCATGCTCTAGTGGACATTCGAGGCTTCGGTCATTAGCGCGGAATCCCGCCCCCGCGTGACCAGGCACACAGACCTATAGGCCCACGATAGCGGATCCTGAGGCATGGTTTCAAAGCGGCCTCAAGCCGCACGAGGCCTACGAACTTCCGATATCGGGATTCGTATTCAACTCGTCCACGGCGCGACGGATCGTGGCAATTAGCGCGGCGCTATTGGGCAGGTGTTTCTCTTCGGCTTTCAAAATCTGACGAAATCCTTTTTGCTTTATCAAAAGAATCGCCTCCTTCTGACTGTTGGCGTCAATATTCGCCGAGCTGAGGACGATGTCGACCAATCGATCCAACCCATGAAGCCTTCCCAAAAGATAGTCATTTTCACGATAACCGCGTGAAAGAAACGCCGCGAAATGTCCCAGAGCAACGCCCTTGAGCGCCTCAGGACCTCTGAATTTCGTCAGCGTCCCGGCGTCCTGCGGGCTGATGCGGTCGATCTTGATCTCATTCACCTCGCGCGTTGTGCTCCATGTGCTGATTGGGAACGTCAGGACATCCCAAAACGGAAAACCGATGTAATCAACCAGGAAATCGGCGTGCGCCGAGGCGGGGAGCTGGCGGAAGTTCGTCGATGCAAGCAAGATATCGATCTTGCCGGCGACCGCGGTGAGATCCAGGTCGGCGCCAAGGCTCTCTATCAGCCGGTCGATATCCTCGCGGTGACTCTTGACGAACTGTCGCGCGTACCGTTCGAGACCTTCTGTATCTCCCAGCGCCGGCACCGTGCCGAAGAGCCGATCGACGAGGTCGCAGCTGGCGGCGGAAACGGACGAAATGTTAGGCACATGGTTGAGCTTGCCTAGGCAGTCATAATAGCCCCGCTTCAATCCATTAATTGCAGCATGGTCGATGTTAACATGCTGCGATTGATCTAAATCTCGATAAAGCCTGTTCAGACCCTCGACCATGAATCTTAACCGCCGCTGCTGATAATTAACGTCGAACGCCTGCAGAAACCTGATCCAGTTGGGCGTCGCCGGAGCCTTTTCCGACCCACCGGGACTACCCCCCTGCGGCCGATATCCCCGATACGTGGCCCCGGATTCGAGTGCCCAGGCATCGACGATAGCGGACACGACAGGAAAGAATGGCGACTGTTCTGCGGCGCCGCGCAAGGCGACGATCATCTTGCTGACCGATGCGCGAACGTCAGAGAGCTTGAGCGCCACGTAGCCTTCATAGGCAAATCCCGTATCGCGTGAGGCCATAGTGGCAATTTCTTCACGCGCCATTCGGATATGGTCCGCCGTCAGGATTTGATCGAGCGGTTGCGTCACCGATTGCGCCACGCGGGCGCTGATGCTCGGCCTCACATTCCTGACGACTTCGTGAAACTTCAGTGCCCTCTCATTGTAATCGCGAATCCATTTGAATTCATCGGTCACGGGTTGGGTACGGGGCAGATCCAGCAATACGCTCTTCAACGACAAAAAGAAGCCAGGGCTGCGGCGGCGAAATGCCGTTCCCGCCGCGGCCGGATCCGGATCTATATAGACAATACGCCGATCCACTTCGCGGTAGGCCGGATGATCGCCAATGGCCGAGATCGCTTCCCTGAACGGCCGATTGTTGAGTATGCTTCCATCGATGAAACATACCTTTACCGGATCGATATTCGAACGAGTATAGCACTTGAAATTCCGCTGGATGAAGTCAGCGCGGGCCGGCCATTCGATATTTTT
>JADGPZ010000050.1 GCA_017882165.1 Candidatus Kapaibacterium sp. | reverse complement strand
CTCGGTGACACTGCCTCTCGTACTCGGTACGCCACCACCGAACTCCGTCCGATCAACGGAACCATAGAATAGCGGTTGCCCGCCGCTCCCAGCTTGGGCAAGTCGCCCCCCGATCAGCGTGCAGTCAGTATTCTTGACCCAGTCACACAAATTGATGATGTGCTCGTTAAAGTGGATGCACTTCGAGGATTCACTCGAAGCGACATCGACGACACTCTGATCGAACGCAATGCGTGTATCCACACCGTTCATGGTGGAAGGACACGGAGCGCAATTGTTCGTGAAGCTCTCAAAGAGGACCATGTGCTGTGACCGAGCGGTTACGGTCAGTAGGGTCAGTGTGAGAACCGCGAAAGTAACGGAAAGCAGACGATGGGTTCGCATAGGTTTAATTGAAAAATAATTTCCTTCAAAAATAACACCTTCCGGGAGGAATCGTGCGAATCGGAGAATTTTGGGAGCGAAAAAAAATGCGCTCCGGCTTTGAGCACCGAGGTGCCTCGCCGGAGCGCATCAAATCCGATTCGAAAAAAATCGAAGCAGAGCCGCGTGGATGATCGCTCATCCACGGTGGATGATTGCTCACCCCCGCAGAAGATTTTTACATCTTCTTGATCTCTTTCTTCATCTCCTTCTTCTCTTCCTTCTTGCCAGCAGCCTCTCCGGCCTTCTTCACGGAATCCATCATTTTAGCGGAATCCATAGCCGGTGGGGGTGGTGGTGGTGGTGGTGTCGTCGACGTCGTCGTCGACGTCGTCGTTGTCGTCGACGAATCGATCGTCGTCGAATCTGTCTTCTTGGAGCAAGCTGTTATGCCGCCCACGAACGCTACTAAAGCACCAAGCACAATGAGTTTACGAAGCCTCATGGCAATTACCTCTCAGATTAGTGAATGAAAGACGTCCCACTCTTTGCTCACGGAACAGCTACCTGTTCTACGAGACAAAGAACGAGGGTGATTTCTATCGTTTGTCAAAAAAAACTCTGGTGGAGGATCTACCTGCGATGATCGGTCATCCACGGAACAAATATACGAAGTCCCGGACGGAAAACAATAGACTCCCGCAAAAACCTCGCATACGCCAGCCATCGCGCCAAAACGCATAGTGGCCAGCCCGTCTGCTGGCTGCGCGTCCCCCCTTCGGGAGACGCACAACACTCTACATGGCTGCAAATATACGACAGAAAAAGCGAGGTCGCTTGAAATCCGGCTTCCGGCACCCCACAACCCGCCCCTAAAGGTCGCCACGAATCCGGCGGCGAAGATGTTCGTATAGCGGATATCGCTCAGAGAACTTCTGGGACCACAAGACTTCATACACTTCGATCACATGAACTTTTCGGATCTTCAATCGAACCCTCTCTTTCATACTTCTCAGGTTCCGACGGCGGCGTTAGTGCCCATGGTCGTCGAGCAGACGGCACGCGGCGAGCGGGCCTTCGACATTTATTCGCGCCTGCTCAAAGAGCGCATCGTCTTTATCGGCACGCCGATTGACGACACGGTTGCATCGCTCATCATCGCGCAGCTCCTATTCCTGGAATCCGAGGACCCGGATCGCGACATTAATATTTATATCAACTCCCCGGGTGGCTCGGTCTCGGCGGGACTGGCGGTCTATGACACGATGCAATACATCAAGCCAGACTGCGCGACGATCTGCCTCGGGATGGCGGCCTCGATGGCCTCGCTGCTGCTGGCCGGCGGCGCGGCCGGCAAACGCACGGCGCTGCCGCACTCGCGCATTATGATCCACCAGCCGCTCGGCGGCACGCAGGGTCAGGCAACCGACATCGAGATTTACACGAAGGAGATGCTCCGCATCCGGCAGGATTTGTACAGCATCTATTCTCATCACACGGGCAAGTCGGTCGAGCAGATCGCGAGGGACTCCGAACGCGACAACTACATGTCGCCGCAGCAGGCGAAAGACTACAACCTCATCGACAACATCATGTCGAAGAGCGCGCTCCGAGAGCTGGGTGGCGGCGTGCAACTGCCGCTGACGGGCGCGGTCCAGGCACTGAACGAGAAGGTGGACCAGGAAGCCGCGAGCGGTACTGCCCCGGCTCGCGCCGACGCTCCCGGCCAGATTGGCGCCGGAAACGGCGCTCGCTGAGAGAATTTTTTCTCGAATTTGAGCGGATTTCGAAGGTTACAAAAATATTTTTGTAACCCGAGCGATCTCGAGCGTTTTAAATATGGCGGGGTGCGAAGATATGGACCTACACTCAGGTGTAACAAATTCCGTTTCGGGAAGTTGTTACTTTGGGTGAAACGATACTCGTTTGGAACTCGCACGCAGCCTGAACCTTAAGAATTGAACGATCCTATGAAACACATCCTGATTTCCATACTCTTCCTGACATTCCCACTCGCAGCGGTTGCGCAGACAATCACTCTCGGGTCGATCACGAAAATAGTGTATTGTGTTGGTGATACGATGCTCGTCCCATACACGGCTCAGGGATCGTTTAACCCTGGCAATGTCTTCAAGGTGCAACTCTCCGACGCGAGCGGATCATTCGCGGGGTCTCCGAGCCTCGGCCAGAACGGTAATGCGAGCGATGCCATCCCTGTGCCATTGATGAATCCGGGTAACAAATATCGGGTGCGCGCTATCTCTACCAACCCCTATCGAATTTCAGACACGAGCAATACAAATATTCGTGTTGTCGCGTATCCGTCACCCTCGCCAGGTCCATCTGTAGGGGGAGGCTGCGTCTATATCGATGCCGGCTTCAACGGGGATTCGATTGGGCTTGTCGATCGCTCGACCGAGCCGTCAGGTTCTACATTCCTGTGGACTTTCGATCAAGATGCAAACGTGAGTTCTTCTATACAGCCCTCACCAAAGGTAGTCTATACCAATGACGGAATCAAGACTGGCAAGTTGACAGTAACAAACGGTTCCGGATGCAGCACGACTAGCGGATTCTCCTTCCGATTGCTCAGCTGTACACCGGTTATCCCAAAGCAAGTTCATGTTGTAACCGGCACTGAGACAGGCTCCGACCCCGTGGTTTGGGTATTAGCGGGAGGAAATTACACAACAAGTGGTGAGTTCAGCAATCGGACTATTTTTGCCGAGCCGGGCGCTTTTGTTCGGGCAGAATTTAGAACACAAGGTCTCTATTATCTGAGGTCGGGGTCTTCCTTCATCTCAAGTAACGGACAGGGTTGCGCAACGGTAGTACTCAGCGGAGGGGACCGCATTTCATGGGATTCGTACAATGATGTCGATACGCTCTCTTGTGCAGACCTTACCTTTGACTATTCGCTTCAGCCGCGAATTGTTGAGCAGAATCCTCACTCAACGATGCACATTTCACAATCTGCGGAGCAAATTGTCGTGAAATCAGACGGAGTTTCCGTCAATGTGCGTTTCTTTAATCTGCTTGGCTCAGAAGTTCTTTCTGGACGTGGTGAAAACGCTCTCAACATCGATCTCACGCCGATTCCCGCCGGAATATACTTCGCCATCGTGCAGGCGGGCGAAGCACGCGAAGTGCGAAGAATTCTGGTGACGCATTAGCCGGCGAGGGCGCGGCGAGGAATCGGGCCTGCCAAAGAAACCCACCGCACGGCAAATTGTTACACGGTGCAAGCGTGCAACAATCTCCATTGCGTCTTCTGCTTTTCACCTTCGCATTCCTCGCGGCGTGCGGGACGGTGCCTTCGACGACCGTCACGACCGTCCCGGCTGGCGGACCGCTCTCACGAGTCGATGATTCGCTTTATGCTCACGTGCTTGCGCGCGCGCTGAATGCAAATGGAGCTATCAGCATCGCGGAATACCGAAGCGACACAGAACTCACACTCTATCTCAATCAGATCGCCCGGATGCGGACAGACGTATTCGTGTCGCGTCAATCGGCGCTCGCGTTTTGGATCAACGCACACAATGCCTACGTGCTCGATCTTTTGCGTTCGAATCCCGGAGTGCGTTCGATCGACGACATCGGCGACTTCCGGTACGCGAAGGTTGTCCTGACGGGCGGTGCGCATGATGGGTCAGCTGCTGAGCATTATTCGCTCGATGACATCGAGCATACAATTCTAACGAAGCAATTCCGCGAACCGCGCGCGTTCTTCGGACTCTGGGACGGCACGCGATCCGCGCCACCACTGCGCGCCGAGCCGTATGCGGAATCCAGCATCAGCGATCAACTCGACGAACAGCTTACACACTTCCTTGCCGACTCGACAAAAAACATGCTCGATCGTCATGCGAATACGCTCTATCTTTCAGAGATCTTTCACGCTTATCAGGACGATCTGGAAAAGGCGTCCGGCTCGCTCGTTGCATTTGTGTCGGCGTTCGCACCACCCGCGATGGCATCCTGGATCAAAGGGCACCCATCGGTAAAGATTTCATATCTTGGCTCCGACCATTCCATCTACACCAGTGACATCGAGCCCCCCCACCCCACCGAGCGACCGAAACGGCCGGCGCGCCGGCCGTCTGGCGGCATTCAGTAAGAGCATGGATCTCTCTCAAAGCGTCGGAAAAATGATTCTTGCCATGATCCGCAAGCTTGGTGGTTGATTCTATACCCTACACCCTATACCCCATACCCTGTTGATAATTGCTCTCATCATCGGCGCCGTAACGGGCTGGCTGCTTTCGATGCCGATCGGGCCGGTCAACGCGGCCGCGATCTCGCGCACGCTGAAATATAGCTATTGGTACGGCCTCGCGGTCGGCATCGGCGCGGCGATCATGGACGTGATCTATTGCGGCGGCGCAGCGCAGATCAATCAGTTTCTTGTCTCGTCTCCCATCGTCAATCTGATCTTTCAACTCGTTGGTCTGACCGCACTGCTTTGGCTTGGGCTCCGACAGTTGCTATCGAAGCACGAAGCATCCACGCTGCCGAAGCCCAATGCCGAACTCAGCGAGGCACTCGAAGCGAAAGCAATGACGAAAATGCACCTCGGGACCGGCGGCTTGCTCGGCGCATTCATACTTGGGCTCCTGCTCTATGCCACAAATGTCATGGCCGTACCGGAGTGGATCATCGTTGCCGGACTCTGGCGCGGATGGGGCATGCTCGGCACCGGAGTAGATATCAACGCAGCGTTCGCGGTTGGAGCGGGTATCGGGACGCTCGGCTGGTTCTTGTTGCTCGTCGGATGGATCACACGCCGGCGCCGTGGCTTCAAGCCATCGACGCTCGCAAAAATCAATCTCGGGACCGGGATTGCCATGCTCGTCTTCAGTGCCTACTTCGCCTACGCGATCATTTTCGAGACGCACTGGAGCGATGTGAATTCGCACGCCAAACAGGATGCGCGGGAGTATTTGCCAAAATAGCGGAATACACCTTGCAGGGACTCTCCCTTCAAGTAAGCGTGCATAGTAACTTTCGGGCTTCCTGGGTGTTCTTTGATTGGAGGATATCATGAAGATCAACCTTATCTGCATCGCGGCAGTCGCTTGCTCGAATTCGACCACGACGACCAACGACTCGAAGCAGTCGCCACAATCGGTGCCCGATACGATCATCAACAACTTGACATTCGACATGGTCAAGACTGGATGGGCCGATTGGTGCAACCACTTGGATTCGTGTGCGCAAATCTTCATAGCCGATGTCCCGCCGGGTTCTTCGGCTCAGCGATCACTTCTGCTGTGGCCGATCTGGACTCCAAATACGACGTGGATCCACACCGATTTGGTCGGGCGTTCGAGTGGCGTCTATAAACTGACGGTTTGGGCGAAGGCTGATAGTGTCTGGGGATTTAAGATCAAACCGAATGCGTTTGGTACATTCGGGATTAGAGTTGGGTCTGCCACGACCTTAGGCTATCAGGACTTCGGGACCGAAGGCACGCGCGTAACAGGTTCGGCGTGGCGCCAGTACACGCTCCTCGATACTGTTACAATGCTGCCCACCGATACACTCCGCGTTTTCCTAACCGGCGGCTGCTCGGACACCGCGAATAGCTGGTCTATCCTATTCAATAATGTCTCGTTAATAAGATTGAAATGAATACGGAGGCTCGATGTCAAACAAAAATCGTCCAACCATGAAATCACAAACCCAGGGTTGCGCTCCGCTCGACCCTGGGCTGCAAAAATGCCGTCCCTAACGGGACTGAGAAGCTGCCGCCCCGCTGGTGCTGAGAAAGTGTAACCAAAGAAATCTCAAGAAATTTTGAACTTTCGGGAACACGGTTTTGGTCGTTCATGAACTCCGAACATAAATTCGGAACAGAATTATTTTGATATTTCTTTCTGGCCGAAGACAGTTCTGTCTGTGTGAATGAGATTTATGAATTTCAAACTCAAATGCTAAAATCTTTGGCAGATGGAAAGGGGTGGGTGGAATCATATTCCAGAAAAATCCGATAAAAGCAATGCACCCTTGACCGGTGAATTTTTGAGACCTTCTGAGATCATTGGTGATCTCTCCCTCTCCTTTTTTGAAAACCTAAACCATGAGCAATACCGAAGTGAACGCAGCCAATCAGATTCTCGCACGCGCCAGCACACGCATCGGCGCAAACCTTGCCGATCATGGTGTCTCCAACACCCGCGTCAATTTTGACCTGACACCGGAAGAGCTGTACGCTGAGGCGCTCTCGCGTGGCGAAGCCAACTTGGCCGCGAACGAGGCGCTGCTCGTCTCGACCGGCAAGTATACGGGCCGCTCGCCGAAGGACAAGTTTATCGTTTCGAATCCGGAGAGCCACGGTCACGTCTGGTGGGGTCCGGTGAACCGGGAGATCAGCCCCGAGAATTTCGAGCGGTTGTATCAGAAGATGGTCAAGGCCATGAACGAGAAGGAGCTGTTCGTTGCCGATCTTTTTGCCGGTGCGGACAAAGCGTATCAGCTTCCGCTGCGTGTGATCAATGAGTTGGCGTGGCACAACCTGTTTGCGCACAACATGTTCATTCGTCCAAACCAGGCGGAGCTTGCCGAGCATCGTCCGCAGTTTACGGTGATCGACATGCCATCGGTGAAGGCCGATCCCAAGACGGATGGGACGGCATCCGAGACGTTCATCGTGCTGAATTTGGAGCGCGGATTGCTGCTTGTCGGCGGTACGGAGTACGCCGGCGAGATCAAGAAGTCGATCTTCACCACGCTGAATTATGTGTTGCCGCTCAAGGGTGTGATGCCGATGCACTGCTCGGCAAACATCGGCGAGAAGGGAGACACGGCGATCTTCTTCGGTCTTTCGGGTACCGGCAAGACGACGCTCTCGGCCGATCCAAAGCGCGGCCTCATCGGCGATGACGAGCATGGCTGGTCGGACCGTGGCGTCTTCAATTTCGAGGGCGGCTGCTATGCCAAGTGCATCAAGCTGTCGCAGGAGCATGAGCCGCAGATCTGGAATGCGATTCGGCGTGGGGCGGTGCTGGAGAATGTTGTGGTCGATGCGAATGGCGTTCCGGATTACAACGACACTTCGAAGACGGAAAATACCCGCACCGCGTACCCATTAGATTTTATCGAGAATGCGGTCGAGCCGTCGGTCGGTGGACATCCAAAGAATATCATCTTCCTCACGGCCGATGCGTTTGGCGTGTTGCCTCCGATCTCGAAGCTCACGAAGGAGCAGGCGATGTACCACTTTATTTCTGGCTACACCGCAAAAGTCGCCGGCACGGAACGTGGTGTGACGGAGCCGGAGCCGAATTTTTCGACGTGCTTCGGCGCGCCGTTCATGGTGCATCATCCGCACGTCTACGCCGATTTGCTCGGCAAGAAGATCGAGGAGCACGGCGTACACTGCTGGCTCGTGAATACCGGCTGGACCGGCGGGCCGTATGGCGTAGGCACAAGAATGCATCTTCCGTACACGCGGGCGATGGTCAATCAGGCGCTCGTCGGCGCGCTTGACAATGTCGAGACGGTGATCGATCCGATCTTCGGCGTTGCCATCCCTCAGCACGTTGAGGGCGTGCCGGACACGGTGCTGAATCCCCGCGAAACATGGGCCGACAAATCGGCATACGACGCGCAGGCCAAGGACCTCGCGAAGCGCTTCATCGAGAACTTCAAGAAGTACTCGGACGGGACGAGCGAAGCGATCCAGAATGCCGGACCGAAGGTCTGACGAATCTCCAGCCCCTCTCCGGTGCGGAGAGGGGCTTAATTCTCCACGATGAGAACTGTTGCAGTTGGTATTCTCTCGTTAATCTTTGTTGTTGTCGATGCATCGCAACTCTTCGCTCAGCGCGCCCTAAGTGATTTTTGCGACGGCTGGTATTGCGTGCCAGTCAGGCCGCTAACGGTCGTCCCTCCCATAGACACGGATATGCCAGCGAATGTCCGAGAAGCGTATCATGCCATTGATTCCTTCGCACGACTGCGCACATTCGCGACTTGGGACGATCTTCGCAATTGGGGAGCCGCGCTGCCATCCACAACGGTATTCCATTACTTGAAACTCTTCTATTTGATGGATGATTTCGATCCGTTCTTGTTCCACGAGTATCGATTCTTTGCTTCAAAAATAGATTCAGACTATTACCGCGGTGCCGGAATTCCTGATAACGTCATCTCCCATGAGGGTAGCGCTCGACTCCACCGTTCGCCACTGAACTGCCTCTTGCACTCGGATGAAGTACTTCATATTCGGATCAAGCACATTCGCGAGCCACAAGGGTTCGTGGGTGCAGAGGTACTCGATGCTCTCAAAGGACGGCGATTCCAGCGCAGCATGATGGATCCTCGAAATAGTTCGGGCCATCCGATTGTCAAGTTTGCCATCCGGCAACAATCAAGCCGTTGTTGTGGTGGGCTTGAACCGGACAGCTACGTTCTTTATTATGATAGCGGGGGCGGCAGTTCCGCGCCACCAACATACGGGGACCTTCATCTTCAGGAAGGGATGGAGGCCATTGTCTTCCTCGAGAATTCGGAGATCAGCCATGAAGGTGATCTTGCTTGGTATGAGATGCAGCCATTGCAGAACTATGAACCATCCGGAGGAGTCTTCGTAGTCGATCACGGAATGGTCAACGATCCCACGCAATATTGGAGCAAGAAGAAACGCTTAAGCGTCAAGGAATTCAAAAGCGCAATTCGTAAAGTGATAAACGGCCTTCTGAATCAATGATTCAGTCTCCATTTCAAAGAATGTCATGGTTACTGCCCTTGGCGGTGACAATAGCTGTTGGGGCATTTCTCCTGCTTTGTCACCAGCGGCACGTCTCCGGGCTCGATCCGGCGGATTTCGTCCTGATGCTGAAGTACGGTTACTCGGTATGGGCCGACCGGCCGCATCCACCGGGGTATCCGGGCTTCTATTTGCTATGGACGGCAATCGGGAATGTCACGGGTTGGTCGCCGCTCAAGACGATCCAATTGACGAATATTGGATTCTCACTTCTCGCGCTGGCGCTTGTATACTGGGTAGGAAAGAAAGTCTTCGGCGAGGGAACCGCCCGGCGAGCGATGCTTCTTGTCGCGACCAATCCGCTCTTCCTATTCTACGGATGCACATCGGAGGTTTACGCCTACGACACGGCCTTCAGCGCGTTCGTTGTGATGTTGCTTCTTGCTGCGCCAAGCGCCCACGCTGGGCGAAGAGTTGAGATTTTTCTCTTCTTCCTTTACGGATTGCTCGGCGCGTTTCGCCTCTCCTCGGTTGTGCTGACGATGCCGGTTGTCCTCGGCTTTCTCCTATTTCGCTACGTCAAGAGCCGGGAGAAGCGATACCTGATGAACATCCTTGCTGTTATCATGGGTACGCTGTGCTGGTTCATACCATTCACGATTTACGCCGGTGGTCTTTATCGGATATGGGTACTGGCTCAAGTCCTGTCGCACAATACCGAGACCCTCGGTCAGAATCTGTTTGCGTTCGCCTCCTTCCACTTCTGGACAATGAACATCGTACTCGTGCTTGTGGCCGTCAGTGCTGCCGCGATCTGGAGGAAGCTTCGCACCGGAGAGGAGCGATACGTCATCCTTGTTGCTCTCATTGCGGTGCCCGCTGCCTACTTTGCAGCAAAGTATTATGCGAAAGGATATGTGCTCGTTTATCTGGTCCCGTTTTCATTGCTGACTTCGGTGCTCATCGGAAGTTTGCGCCAACACCGGGTCATCACCGGCCTCGCGATCGCTGCGAATCTCTTGATCTTCTTTGCGCTTCCGTTCTCCGCGCCTTCCGCTCGTTCGATGCTCAACTATGCGCATCGGACCACAAGCGAGAGAGAACACACTGCTCTCGATCGTGCGACCTCCTATTTCGCACCAACGTTTTCGCGTCTTCGGGCGGGTGAACGTGAATGGCAAAAAGTGGAATCACTGCTTGATGCGCTCCCGGATTCATCTTTCATCATCGTCGAAACTCCACTCATCAGTCCTCCGGCGCGTGCGCTTCAGTTCGAGTATCCATCGAAAACATTTCTTCAGCCAGTGCGCGCGAATTCGGATCGGTTCTTATGGTATCGCGGGGCGGAAAGCGGGGGTGACTTCAACATCGAGAGGCTGCCGTCAGGAGCGAGACTTTTCTACCTAACCATTTCGGATTTGACAAAGGAGATTGGAGCGCCACCCGGCGCGCTGTTCGCGTCTCGTGAGGGCTACGAGATCTATTCCATCCCATTCGAAAAGAGGGATTCGGTGGCGCATTGGCTCGATCTCTATTTCGTGCAACGGATGCCTTCCTGAGGCCCGCTGAGAGTGAATCATTACTCAGGCAAAAGCATTTTAGGCCAGCAACCGATAACACATGCAACGATCCCTCTTTCCGGTTCTGATACTCGCATCGCTCCTTGTCACGACCGCACGGGCCTCCGACGGGTTGGATGTCTCGCTTTTTCGGCCTGTCAATACCAGTACACTCCATCTATCCGCTACGCAACGCGCTGGTGCAGCCTTTGTTGAAATGGACCGGTCGAAGTTCGCCGCGCTCGCTACCTGGCGCGACTTTCTCTGCGTCATCCCTGACTTTCCGCTCGGGCAGGATGGCCTGCACGGTCTTCGCGTCGAGCAGTTCGATGCGGTCGCATCCGACATTAAGGGCCGGTTTGCCGTGCCAGCGCATGTATTCTTCCGCGGCTCCGTCGATGGAATTCCCCAGTCGCATGTCTGCCTAACTCTCTACGAGGACTGCGCGTGGGGATATATCAATGCCGGCGATAAGACCTACATCATTTCCGCCGCGGGCCGCTCGGAAACAGGAGAGCTCATTCTTGGCATCACCCAGGATACTGCCATTGCGCCGGACATGAATTGCGGTACGAAGGACTGGAATGCAACGGCTCCTAAGCTCGTGACATCAGCGTGGGGCGACACAAGCACTAAGCTTTCGCCGCTATCGCGCACCGTAACGCAGCTTACCGTCGCGCTCGAAATGGACTACCCGGTCGTCCAAAGATGCGGCGGCACCGCTCTCGCCGCGTTCAAGTACGGCCTTTCCGTGATCGCTGCCGCAAGCGATCTATACATGCGCGATGCTAACATTGCACTCGTCTGCTCGGATCATTTGGAGTGGACAACGACCGACCCTTATTCGGACGTGACCGCCTGCGAGGTTCTTAATGAATTCACCGGACAGAATATGCCCAACGCGAGTCCGACGATGTATGTGCTTATGAGCGGCCGACGGACGGATTGGTGTGGCGGCGTCGCTCGCGACATTGACGTGCTCTGCGGCCCCGACAACAAGTGCGTGCTTGGCATCTCGCATACTCTCAATGCAAGCGGCTGGAATTATCCCTACACATCCTGGACCTGGGATGCCATGGTGTGTGCGCACGAGACCGGCCACTTGGTCGCATGTGCGCACACCCATAACTGCTACTTTTGGGGCGGAACGCCGATCGATTCCTGTGTTGCCGCCGAAGGCGGCAACTGTTACGACACACCGGTTCCGAGTAAAGGCACGATCATGAGCTATTGCCACACGACGCCGGCCGGTGCAATGCTCAAATTCCATCCGAAGTGCATCACTCTGATGGAGCAGCGCGTTCAGCAGCAGTCATGCAAGACCCTGCTCTCCGTGCCGAGCACATCCATCTCGCCAACGCGGAGACTGCAGACCTGCGCCACATCCGCGAGCTTTAGCATCACGGCTTCGAGCGGCACCGGGCCGTATGTGTTCGAGTTCAATCCTGCGGCTGCCACCGTTACCGTTGTTCAGGACACGTGCTCCTTCACGCTCAAGCCCACAAAGACTGGCTTGACGTTCTACATTAGAGTCACCGATGCCAATGGCATACGCATCTACGACTCGGTCACATTCCTGCCAAGCACGTACCGCGTGACTGTCAACCAGAATTCGCTCTCGGTCGGCAAAGACTCCGTGCAACTTACTGCGACTCCGACGGATACGACAGGTGCAACATGTGTTTGGTACCAAGTGCCGAATGGCGCGGGACGCACGCTTGGGAAAGGCTGGCAAATCACGCTTCCGCGGGATACCATTCCAATAAAGTACGCTGGAAAAGCCACATCGGGAGTTTGCGTTGCCGCCGATACCGTGATCGTTAGCACCAAGCCCGCTGCTCGTGGCGTGGCCGGGCGTGCATTGGTGCCTTTCCGCATGTTTCCGAATCCGGCGCGCGACCGGATCACCGCAATCATCCCGGCTGATGGCAGCCGGCTGTGGATCGAAGATGTGCTCGGGCGGCGCACGGATGTGCCAACGAGCCGGTCAACCTTCTCGACCGGCATCGAGGATGCCGAGCAGATTGACCTGGACATTTCGGCACTTCCCGCAGGCTCGTATTGGCTCGTCCGCGATGCTTCTGGGACGAATAGCGTTTCATCCTTCCAGAAATGGTAGGACCATCGAGAGTAGTAATCACTAACTTACCTTGATCCCATGGTAACATCCCTGTTGTATGGCCTCTATGCCGGCGCGGTCTCGATCGCGGTGACGCTGCTTGCTTATTTCACCGGCATTTGGAAATCGGACGCGAACACCTGGCTGAGCTATGTGTCCTGGGTATTCCTGATACTCTTTATCTATCTGGCGACGCGCGAGCGAAAGCGCGAAGATTTCGGCGGCACGATGACCTATGGCCAGGGCGTCGGCACCGGGGTGCTCGTCGGGCTTTTTGCGGGTCTGCTCATAGGCGTCTTTATGTGGGTCTATCTCACCACGATCAATCCAGAGTTCATCGACTTTATCGTGCAGCAGCGCGAGACCGTCATGCGCGCCTCGAAACAAATGACGACGGCCCAGATGGATCAGGCGATCGATTGGACACGGAAGCTCTTCGTTCCAATCGCTGTCGTCAGTGCAATTCTCGGGAGCGTGTTGCTGGCCACCCTCTCCGCGCTCATCGTCTCGATCTTTGTGCGGACGAAAGAGGGCGAAACGGCCGGCGAAGTTGTCCAAGTTTCGGAGTAGAGAAACTATCGCTACGGCTGCCGTGTAGAATCGCCTCGAATGTCCGAGACCTTTCAAGTAACCGCGCGCAAATGGCGGCCGATGCGTTTTGATGACGTCGTCGGCCAGGAACACGTCACGCGCACATTGAAAAACGCCATCCGCGAAGGGCGTTTGGCACACGCCTTCCTGTTCACCGGTCAGCGTGGCTGTGGCAAGACGACGGTCGCCCGATTGCTCGCCAAGGCGGTCAACTGCACGAATGCTGCGGCGAACGACTACGAGCCGTGCAACACGTGCGACAATTGCCTCTCGATCACCGATGGCCGCTCGATGGATGTGGCGGAAATCGATGGTGCATCGAACAACGGTGTAGATGATGTGCGTGGCCTGCGGGAGAATGTAAAGTATCCCCCGTTGCAAGGCGCGTACAAAGTCATCATCATCGATGAAGTCCACATGCTTTCCTCGGCGGCGTTCAACGCGCTGCTGAAGACGCTCGAAGAGCCGCCGAAGCATCTCATCTTCATCTTCGCGACGACCGAAGTTCAGAAAGTCCTGCCGACAATCCTCTCGCGGACGCAGCGCTACGACTTCCGCCGCATTCAGATCGAGGAGATCACCGGCCTACTCCGCAAGATCGCAACAGCCGACGGCATCACGATCGATGATGACGCGCTCCTCATGATCGCGAAAAAGGCCGATGGCTCCGCGCGCGACGCCGAGTCCATATTCGATCAGGCCGTCGCCTATTGCGGCATGACCGTCGAGACCGCCAGACTCCGCGAGGCGCTGGCGCTGATCGATCTCGATTTTTATTTCGAAGTCACCACGGCAATTGCTGCGCGTGAGCCGAAGCGGGCGTTTGAACTTGCATCGGAAGTCATCTCGCGTGGCTACGACATTGAGGAATTCCTTGGCGGACTCCTCGAACACCTCCGCAACATCCTGACGGTCTCGATTACGCATGAGACGAAGCTGCTGGAAGTAGCCCGAACGGACGCAGAGCGATATGTTGCGCTTGCCAAAGATTTTGCGGAAGCCGATCTCATTCGGCTGGTGCGGCTTGCGCAGCAAGCCTCGGAAAAACTACGCGTAGCCCAGCAACCGCGAATCGTGCTCGAAGTCACGCTGGTCGAGATGATGATGCTCGAACGCGCCATTGAGCTTTCGCAGCTTCTGGATGAAGTCCGCGCACTACGCGGCGGGGCTCCCGCAGCCCGGGTACCGGTTGCCGTGGCTCCCGCACTTCCCATCCCTGAAAAAAAAAGTAATGCCGCTCCACAGGTAGTAACGAAAACGACAGCAGCGACCAAGACTCCTTCCTCCCCCATCTCTCATCCTTCCTCCGTATCAAAGGAGCCGGAAGCTGAGGCACGATCGATCAGCCCGGAAGACCTTGCAAGTCGCTGGGCGCTGTTCGGTGATTTTCTGAAGACGAAATCGCGGCCGCTCCATTCGATCCTGCCCGATCTGGAACTCTGCGGCGTCCGCCGGTCGACGATCTATCTTGCAACAACGGGAAGCCACCATCGCGACATGCTTGCGACGATGAAGGACGAGATGCAACTGGCATTGCGGGAGTTCTTCGGAATGCCGCTTGCCTTCGAGGCCGGTCCGAAGCGGGATATGCAGGCGAGAGCCGGGACGCCGATCCTACAACCATCGCCCGTCGCTGCTGCGATGGACGCTCCAAAGCCCAGCAGCGACCGCACTGAACTCGAGATCGCGCTCATGGAGAGATTGGGAGCGCAGGAAGTCTAAGATCTCATAAACAATCAGAGTCAGGCCGCGGCCGTCTTCTTCAGGCTCTTCGCGAGCTTCGACTTCTTATTCGCGGCGAAATTCTTGTGAACCAAGCCCTTCGCGGCGAGCTTATCTAAGCGGCTTTGCAGCGATTTGACCGCTTCCGGTGCCTTCGTTTCGCTGGCATCCAGCGCTTTTACCATTTTGCGCAGGGCAACCTTCTGGCCCTTGTTGGCGATTTTGCGTTTCTGTGAGAGGCGCTCGCGGCGCTCGGCTCCTTTGTGTTGTGCCATTAAGAATACTAATAAATCTGTGGAATTGGAGCGGCCAAACGCCCCGAAGGGCGGCTTAGTTCGCGATGGCACACTTCGTGATCGACTCAGGTTCTATTATGCAAATGGAGAAAAACATGAATACCGGTGCATCCAAGTTCGTTTGCGACATTTGCGGGACTGAATATGACTCTGTCAACGATCTCGATGAACACAAACAAGAGCATAGCCGCAGGGTCAAAGCGGAAGAGAACGACCAACAGAACATCCGCGAGGACATTGGGGCTGCGGGGATGCCAACTTCCCCTGTCCGCTGAGTTCCATTCTTGCGATTCAGAGAAGAATCTGATGGGGCCGACGAGGCCCGTTTGGGACTGACCGGGATCGATCCGTTATTCGTTTCGGATCGTTACGTCTTGAGCTTCTTCTTCTTGGCCGCCGGGAAGAGCACGTTGTTCAGAATCAGCCGGTAGCCGGGCGAGTTCTTATGCAGCTTCAAGTCTGTCGCCGGGTCGCCGACCATGTGCTGGTAGTCTTCCGGATCGTGACCGCCATAGAACGTGAAAAATCCTCGGCCGTATGTCGAAAAGAGGTAGCGGACCTGATCGGTCCCTTCGCGCTCGCCCAGGATCGTCACGCTCTTCTTGACGAACCGCTTATGGAATGCCGTCGTCTGGCCCATGAAGCCTTTGACGACGTTCGTGTGGTCCTGCGTTAACATCGTCGGCACGGGATCATACTTCGCCGAAAAATCGAAGAGCGTGAAATAATCGCTCTCCTTGCTCCCAACGTCCTGGGGCTGCACGTCGATATCGCTGAACGAATATATGAACGGATTCGGGTCGGGCGTGAAATTCTCAAATGCAAACGTCTTCGAGTAATCGAGTTTTTGCAGAAACTTTGGGTCAACCGGATCACCATCGAATGTCGCGTCGCAGATGTCGTCGTTTTCGGCGGCGAGCGCGATGTCATACGTGTCGGTCGCCGAGCACATCGCGAACATGTATCCACCTGAGCCGACGAAATCTCTGATCTTCCGGGCGACGGCCTTTTTCTCTTCGCTTACCTTCGAGTAGCCAAGCTTTTTTGCTTCGTCCTGGAGCATCCGCACTTGCGCCTGATACCACGGCGCGCCGTTGTACGCACCGTAGAATTTTCCGAACTGCCCGGTGAAGTCCTCGTGATGCAAGTGGAGCCAATCGTATTGCTTGAGCTTGCCGGCGAGTACTTCATCATCCCACACTTTCTCGTATGGCACTTCGGCGTATTCGAGCGCAAGCGTCACGGCATCATCCCACGGACTGAACGTGGGCGGTACATAGACCGCGATCTTGGGCGCTTTTTCGAGTTTGACCACGTCCATGTTCTTCTCTTGCGATTGCACGAGGGTGTAGATGGAGCCAGCCGCGCCGGCATCGATCGTCTCGAACGACACGCCACGAATGCGGCACTCGGCCGCGAGCAAATCCGAGGCATCGGCCATGAAGCTGCCACCGCGATAGTTCAGCAGCCAATCGACCGCCATCCCGTGCTGCAAAGCCCAGAATGTAATGCCGTACGCCTTGAGGTGGTCGGTCTGGTCAAGATCCATCGGAATGAGAATCTTAGATTGCGCCCAAATATTTGAGGCGCTGGCGACCACAAGAATAAACGAAAGTATGACCTTCTTCAACATCGTAAGTTGAGAACCCGCGAACGGGCATAAGCATTGCCGGAACAGGAAATCAGCATCCGGCGAGTTTCTGGCTGTGACTCATTTCACCCTCCGTCATTCTGAGCGAAGCGAAGAATCGGCCCCCGGTATTAGTTTGGCTTCCCATCAAGCGATCCTTCACTCCGCTTCGCTCCGTTCAGGATGACGTTATTTGAAAATGCATTACTATAGAGCTACTATACCCTAAACCCTATACCCTATACCCTCTGTTCTCAAACCTATGATCTTCGGCATCGGCATCGACACGATCGAGGTTGCACGCATCCAGCGGGCGATTGAGACGTATGGCGATCAGTTTCTCCGGCGGATTTACTCCGATGAAGAAATCCGCTATTGCGCGCGCAAGCCCCGGCTGTATGAGCACTACGCCGCGCGCTTTGCGGCGAAGGAGGCGTATGCGAAGGCGCTGGGCACCGGGGTCCGGCGTGGGTTCACGTGGCGGAAGGTCGTCGTGCAAAACGAGTGGTCGGGCCAGCCCTTTATCACGCTCCGCGACGAAATGGCCGAGCGCGCGAGGAAGATCGTCGGCGGCGAACCGACGATCAAGATTTCACTCACGCACACGCGAGAGATTGCCGAGGCGATTGTGACCATTACGGTCTGAACCGGGCACGACTCATCACTCGTCTCTCGTTACTTATTCACTGAGTACTATGGGAATTCAAGGAGAGTTTTTCGAGCATAAAGGTCCCACAATGAATATCGACGAGAGCGATCTAACGACTGGAAGCGGAAGTGTTGCCGCTGGCCCCAAAGCGGATCATCATGCCGGTTCCGCAAGCGCGCGACGGATGATGAAGGACCTCTCCATCCCGAAGCTCTATTACTCCATCTCGGAAGTTAGCCGGCTGACC
Source organism: Candidatus Kapaibacterium sp. (assembly GCA_017882165.1). Taxonomy (GTDB): domain Bacteria; phylum Bacteroidota; class Ignavibacteria; order Palsa-1295; family Palsa-1295; genus PALSA-1295. Next base: position 2,529 of record JADGPZ010000050.1, on the reverse strand, counting down.
GGACTCGAAGCCTACGTGCTGCGCTATTGGGAGACGGAGTTCGATGAGCTGCGCCCGCAAAAGAACCGCGCCGGCAACCGCATCTACTCGAACCGCGACATCAAGTTTATTCTCCGCATCAAAGAGTTGCTGCGCGAGAAGCGCTACACGATCGAAGGCGCAAAGCATATCCTCCGCTCCGAACGCATTGGCGATGCCAAAGCCGATGCCCACGATGCTGCCGCCGAAGTGGTGGCCGATCCCGCGCAACTCGCGCTCCCCGCCGACGCCCCAAAACTCCCGCAGACCCCCCTCACGCTCGACGAAATCCGCTCGATGAAGTCCGCGCTCGAAGAGTTGAGGGTGTTGCTGAGATAGCGAGTTTCCGGGAAAGCAGAAGAGCCCCAGCGGGACGGAATATTCCGCCGTATTTTTGCCGTAAGGCAATCCACCCACATCCATCTACGCCGTCAAACAGGACATCTCGGAGACTACAAGGGGCGTACCTTCATGAAAGCATAGTGATATGAAAGCCACAGAAGCCAAGCTGCTCGACTTCCTGAAAAAGTCACCTCAATTCGTCATCCCGATCTACCAGCGAACCTACTCGTGGACCGAGAAGGAATGCCGTCAGCTTTGGAAGGACATCATACGAACGGGAAGTAACGACGCACTCTCCTCTCACTTTGTCGGGTCCATTGTGTACATCGAGAAGGGGTTATACCAAGTGTCAAGTCAGTCGCCACTTCTGATGATCGACGGCCAACAACGCCTTACTACGGTAACTCTCGTAATCGCAGCTCTCGCGAAAGCGTTGGGTGTGACAGAACCGATCGAGGATTTCTCCGCCGAGAAACTTCGGGGGTACTACCTACTAAATCCATTGGAGAAAGAACTACGGCACTTTAAGCTTATGCTGTCGCAGACAGACAGGGACTCGCTTATCGCCATCGTCGGAGACACTGAACAGCCGAAGGAACAATCGCTTCGCGTGACAGAGAACTTTGCCATGTTTGAGTCATGGATCGCGGATTGCAAGGGCGATCTAATCGCTGTGTGCAAAGGTCTTGCAAAACTTGTTGTGGTAGACATTGCGCTCAGCCGGGATCAGGATAACCCGCAACTCATATTCGAGAGCATGAATTCAACTGGCCGCGAACTGAGCCAGGCCGACCTCATCCGCAACTTCATCCTGATGGGCCTTGAACCCGAATTGCAGACAACTCTCTACAGCCAGTTTTGGCGGCCGATGGAAGTGGACTTTGGACAAGAGGCCTACGGCACTCACTTTGACGGCTTCATGCGTCACTACCTGACGGTGAAGACGGGAGAGATTCCGAACGTTCGTGAGGTGTATGACGCCTTCAAGGGCCACGCCCGGTCACCCATTGTTGCCGAGCCGGGCGTCACGACTCTCGTAAAGGATATCCGAGAATTCGCCCGGTACTACTGTGCAATGGCACTTGGAGCGGAAACGAACCCGGAGCTAAAGCATGCCTTCCACGACTTGCGCGAGTTAAAAGTAGATGTTGCCTATCCCTTCTTGCTCGAGATGTATCACGACTATGCGGTGGGAAGATTGACGGGTTCGGATTTCTTGTCTGCGGTGCGACTGATTGAGGCGTACGTCTTTAGACGCGCAATCTGCAACATTCCCAGCCATTCAATGAACAAAACATTCGCCACGTTTACAAAGGCATTGAAGAAGGATCGATACCTCGAAAGCATCCTCGCTCATTTTCTTGGGTTGCCTTCTTACCGCCGCTTCCCTGATGATGAGGAGTTTAAACAAGACATACAAACCCGTGACCTCTACAACTTTCCACGCAGGAGTTACTGGCTCCGTCGGCTGGAAAATCACGGGCGCAAGGAACGTGTGATGGTTGAGAATTACACTATCGAGCATATTCTTCCACAAAATGAGAGCTTATCCGCTGCATGGAAGACTGCACTCGGTCCTGAGTGGGAGCGTGTTCAAAAGACATGGCTGCACACGCTTGGAAACCTCACACTCACAGGATACAACTCGGAGTATAGCGACAAGCCATTCAGCGAAAAGCGTGACATGGAAGGTGGCTTCAAGGCGAGTCCTCTAAAGCTCAACGAACTTCTTGGCCAAGTCCCCCAATGGAACGAGGCCGAGATCAAGACCCGTGCAGGCCGCCTTGCCACGCTCGCATTGGATGTCTGGAATGCACCGCAGTTGACTGGAGATGTTCTGGCGTCGTATCGGCCGAAGGCCGCTGCGACACCAACATATACCATCAACGATCATCCTCACTTAGTCTCATCGGCAATCGGTGAAGTGTTCGAGGCCTTCCGTAAGGAGGTACTGACGCTTGATCCATGTGTGACCGAGGAATTTCGAAAGCTGTATGTTGCCTATAAGGCTGAGACAAACTTTGTAGACGTCATACCACAGACCAAGCGGCTGCGACTGACGCTGAACATTGGACTTGCCCTAAATTAATGGACAGGTGATTTGTTACGGCTTTGGGGCTTAACAGATCACATTATGGGCAATCAGAAGTATGATGAGGCGTTCAAGCG
>JADGPZ010000049.1 GCA_017882165.1 Candidatus Kapaibacterium sp. | reverse complement strand
GCCGGATGTTCATGGTTTGGAGGAATGAGTTCGTGAAAGCCTCTATGTTTAAAACGAATGAGATCGCTCGGGTTACAAGAAATCGGATTTTAGAAAGCTATTTTGTTTTTGGAAGTCGGGGTTTGGGTGTTATATTGTGGTAGGGACTATGAGCACTATCGGTGTGAAAGGCGGAGTGAGCGCATTGATGTGGAGAGATCGGCTGTTCATGAACTCCAAACAAAAATCGAACATCAAATTATTTTGCGGTTTCTGGTGGCACTGTCGAAAACAGGTTGGAATCGCAATAGTTCATGAAGCACAAACGCTCGCTCCACTGTTTAACGTCATTCTGAGCGACAGCGAAGAATCGGTTGAAGCAAGAGCGAGGCTACCGAGCGAGCGATCCTTCACTCCGCTTCGCTGCGTTCAGGATGACGTGATTTGAAATGACGAAAGACGAATGCACGACCTTAACCTGAAATCCCCCACCCGGCTGGCGAAGATCGACCACGCGCTGGCGCACCGGCAGCCGACGCTAACGGTGGTGCTCGAAAACATCCACGACGCGCACAACGTGAACGCGATCCTGCGGTCGTGCGATGCGGTCGGTGTGCTGAAGGTGCATCTGCTCTATACGATCGAGTCGTTTCCGCGTTTGGAACTCGCACCGGCGAGCGGCGCGGATAAGTGGCTCGAATACGAACGGCATACGAGTGTGGAGGAATGCTTTGCAAGTCTGAGAAATGATGGCTTCCAGATTCTGGCAACGAAGCTTGAACCAAGTGCGCGGTCGCTATACGATTTCGATCTCACGCGTAGCACAGCGATCGTTCTCGGTAACGAGCACCGTGGAATCTCGGAAGAAGTTGGCAAGATGTGCGACAGCCTCCTCTACATTCCGATGCGGGGGATGGCGGAAAGCTTGAACGTATCGGTGGCGAGCGCAGTGTGCTTGTTCGAGGCGCTGCGTCAGCGGACGACAAGCGGCATGATGGATGCGCCGCAACTTTCGCCGGAAGCACTCGGTTCGAAGAGGCTCGAATGGCAACTCAAATAATTGGCTGAGACCGCTCTCAAACACTTGGCTCAACTCTCTCTTCACCTGACATCCGGCCCCTGGTGGGCGTACGTGCTGCTGCTCGTCGCGAGTGTGCTGCTGGCGGTCTGGTCGTACCGGAATACGATTCCGCGGACGACAAACTTCCGGCGCAACTGGCTCATCGCACTGCGCTCGGCAGGACTTGCGGCGCTGCTGCTCGCGATCTTCCAGCCAATCCTGAGTTCGACAAGTTCGGAGAAGAGCACGCCGAGCATCGCACTCGCGCTGGACAATTCGCAGTCGATGACGCTGCCGCAACGCGGGCATGTGATCGCTGCCGGCGCGGAGACGCGGCGGGACGTGATGATACGTAATACGAAGGAGGCAATCGGAACGAGTATTCTCTCGGATGCGAGCAAAGTGAGTCTTTACACGGTCGGCGAGCACACCGTGCCTTTCCCGAATAAGACGCCGGTCGATAGCATCCGGGCATCGTCACCGGCAACCGATCTTGCCAGCCTCTTCAGCACGATCAAAGAGGCACGCGCGACGAAGAACATCGAGGCGATCGTGCTCTATACCGATGGCGCGTTTACCTCAGGCCAGAATCCGATTCATCCTGCGGAAGAGCTTGGCGTACCGGTCTATGTCGTCGGCGTCGGCGATTCGACGGAGCCGCGCGATGTCGGCATCAGCGAAGTGTTTACGAATGAAGTCGCGAGCATCGGTACGCCCCAGCCGGTTGACATTACGGTCCACTACGGCGGCGTGAAACCCGGCGAGCATATTGCGGTAGAGCTGTTCGAGGAAGAGCAGAAGATCGGCGAGCGGGCGCTCGAGCTTTCGCAAGCGGCGGGCGATGAAGCGGTGAGCTTCGAGTACACACCCACCACGGAGGGCATCAAGAAGCTGACGGCGAAAGTCACGACGCTTGCCGGCGAAGCGACGGACAAGAATAATCTCAGGATCACGTATGTCCGAGTGCTGAAAAATAAATTCCACGTTGTGCTGTTCGGCGGCGCGCCATCGAGTGATGTGAGCTTCCTCAGGCAGTACTTTGGCGAGAAGCCTGCGCTTGAGCTATCAACGTACATCCAGAAGCAAGGGGCAGAGTACTACGAAGGCACTCCGACTCGCGAGAAGCTCGGAACAGTCGATCTCGTTGTGCTTGCCGGCTGGCCTGTTGCTTCAACCTCCGACGCATCGCTGGCATTGGTGCGGCAACTGCTCACGCAGGAGAACCGCTCGCTGCTCTTCGTCGCATCGCACACACTCGATCTCGGTAAGCTCTCCGCGCTTGGCGATGCGCTGCCGTTCAGCGTGAGCGGTCGAACGGCGTCGCAAGCGGAGATCAAAGTTGGAATGAGTCTGACAAGCGCGGCGGCGGACAATCCGGTGCTGCATCTTCCCGCGGAAGAGCGGGGCAAGATCGCGTGGGAAGGACTCGCGCCGCTGTTCAAGACCGAAACCCACTTTGCAGCGCGTGCTGAAAGTCAAACGCTTGCCGAGGCAACCGTGCAAGGTCTGAAACTCGGCGAGCCGATCCTCATCGCGCGACACATTGGCCGCGCGCGCCAACTCGCGCTCACCAGCTACGGCATCTGGCAGTGGAAGCTCACCTCGTTCGGCCGCGAGAAGGCGTATGCGAGCAAGCGCGATACTACGCTTGGCACGGTGAGCGCGCTCGATCTCTTTCTCTCGAATGCAACACGCTGGCTGACGACAGAAGAAGTGAACAAGCGAGTCCAGATCGAACCGAGCCGCAAGTTCTATCAGGCTGGCGAGCGGATTGAGTTTCTCGCACAGGTCTATGACGAGAGCTACGTGCCCATCGAGCACGCGGACGTGACTGCTCACATCACTCCGAAGTCTGGCGGGAGAGGCGTTGACCTTGCCTTTGAAGCGACGGGCAATGGCCGCTTTGTGGCAAGCATCCCGGAAGGTCTGCCGAAGGGCGATTATTCCTATACTGGATCAGCGTCGCAGAACGGGCGAACTATCGGCACCGACGATGGCCGCTTCAATGTTGGCGATTTCAATATCGAGTTGGCCGAGCCGCGTATGAGGAGTGACATTTTGCGGCAGATGGCCGAGCGCACCGGAGGGAAGTTCTACACGCCGGAAACTGCGGGCAACATGTTGCGAGACATCTACGCGAATCCGCGATTCGCCGCAACGACGATCACGAACACACACGACTACGAACTCTGGAATAGCTGGCCGCTGCTCGCGCTTGCGCTGCTATTCTTCAGCACAGAGTGGTTTATCCGGAAACGATTGGGAATGCTATGAGTAACGAGCGACGAGTAACGAGTAACGAGGTGCGATGTAGTGGAGTCCGCCGAGCTACGCAGTGCGCATTGCTTATCATCTGCCTTTTCTTCGCGAGTCAGGTTTCTCGCGCTACGCCGACCGATTCCGTTCGCGATGGCTACCGGCATTTTATCATGCCGACTGGCAAAGTGATCGAAGGCGGATATGCAGGCTTCTGGGAGCTTGCATTCATGCAGGCCGGATACGGATTCGGCGACTTCTTCTCACTAAGCGGGGGCTTTACCATCTTGCCGACGGTCGCGTTTCGCTCGCAGATCGGTTTCGTGCAAGCCAAGCTTACGATTGTCGACGATCAGAACATTGCGCTCGCCGGCGGACTCAACTTCCTTCGCCTGACCAGCGACAACACATTTCTCCATCTCTTCGGTGTGCTCACGTATGAGACTCCGACAGGCTCAAGATTCTCCGGGATGTTATTTTACAAGTTGACAACATCGACGCTGAACGGCGCAGACAATCCACTGATCGTCGTGAATGTCTTCCCCTACGGCTCATTCGATTTCATCTACAACAGCGGTCTCGGAGGTACAGTCGGATTCGACACGCCGCTGCCGGGCAATCCGAATGTCCGCTTCGTTGCAGAAATCTGGAATCACGACCTGTCATCGCCGAACAAACTCGGCATTATCGGCGCGTTGCGCGTCGAGAGCGATCGCTTTTCCAGCGACTTTGGCTTCATGTATTTCACGCTGCCGCTCATTGCGCCGGTGGCAAATTTTGTGTGGCGATTTTGATTCGACTCCTAAATTCGTTATATTTGTGGCGTGTACTTCGTACCGACCGTCCGCAAGGCCAGACTGGTTTTGGCACGGTGATGTTAGACTTATCAATCAAAAGCAGCAACATGAAGAAATCAATAGGGTTTTTGTCCGTTCTCCTCGTCCTGTGTGTGTGCCACCAGACGGCTCAGGCACAGCGCACATCTTCGAGCCCGAGCGGACAATTTGGATTGGGACTCTACGTCCAAAGCGCGACAGGCCTTGATGCGCCGGGCGGCGTTTCGATGACTTACGCAATTAATCGCAACATGCAAGTGGGATCCTATCTGGCGCTGCTCGTACTCAGCGGCGGCGGGAGCAGCACGTTGTTCGAGTTGGAGCCATACTTCCGATACATGTTCAATGGCGCCGTCACTCCGTTCGTGGAAGGTGACTTGCTGGTCCTCTCCGCAGGTGGCGGGACCGACGTCGGAATCGGCTTTGGCGGCGGACTTGCCTGCCCAATTAGCCCGGCATTCACTGTGAACTTCGACATGACGTTATTCGCTGTTGCTTTCACCAATGGGGGCGGAATCGAGTTCGGCTTTTCAAATGTGAAAGCTGGCGGCGAGTGGTTCTTTTGATCCGCCTTCGCAGGTTACCGATTGAGTACTACCGCTTCATCATCCGTGCGCCGGAGCGAGTCCGCAGCGCGGTTTGGCTGAAGCGGTCGATGAGTTCGCGCTCGACGAGGAAATGGAGGATCTGACGCTTCACTTCCTCGGCCGAGACGGCGTTGTCGAGAATATGATCGACCAGCAGCTTGCATTCATCCTGGCGCAATAACGTAACGCGCGTCGCCAGCGAATGCACATCGGTCGGCACGACCGACATCTCCGAAATCCCCATGCCGATCAGCACCGGAGTTGCGAGAGGATTGCTGCCAAGCTCGCCGCAGATGGAGACGGGCTTGCCGCCGCGCCGAGCCGCGTCGGCTGTCATCTGAATGAGACGAAGCACGGCCGGGTGGAGATCCTGATACAAACCTGCAATGAGATCGTTACCGCGATCGACGGCCAGCGTGTATTGCGTCAGATCGTTCGAGCCAATCGAGAGATAATCCACCATCGGCAGAAACGACTCGGCCATGATTGCCGCGCTCGGCACTTCGATCATGATGCCAACCGGCATGTTCTGATCGAATGGCTCTTCCTTGATGCGGAGATCGTGCCGGGCCTGTTCGAGAAACTCGAGCGCGCGAACTAACTCTTCGGCGGTCGTGACCATCGGGAACATGACGCGGACATTGCCCCGAGCTGAAGCCCGAAGTATTGCGCGAAGTTGTGCCAGAAAGAGATCGGGCTCATCGAGCGAAATTCTGAGGCCACGCCAACCCAAAAATGGATTGTCCTCGTGATAAGAACCGCTCAGGACCTTATCGCCACCAACGTCGAATGTTCGAAGTGTGACGCAGGCGGGGTGGAATCGATCGGCGAGATCCCGGTAGAGAGTGCTTTGCTCTTCCTCGGTTGGAAAATCATCGTGCAGAAGCAGGAAATGTTCGGTTCGGACAAGACCCAGCCCAATGGGTTGTGATCCGCCGCTCATCGCGCTCTTGCTCAGCCGCTCTGCTTCGGCGATCGCGATCTCGCTGCCGAACTCCAGGTTCATCTGCACACGAACGGCATGACCATCCTGTGTACGCGCGCCAGCAAAATCGCTCTCGAATGCAGGCGCTTCCGTTATACTGCTTGTGCCCACCGCCAGGCTTTGCTCTTGCTCGTATTCTCGGAGAGTCTCGGCGTCGGGATTCACGATCAGCTCGCCGCGCTCGCCATCCAGAATGAGCATGTCGCCGGCCTCGATTTGCTGGGATGCCGAGTGCAACGCGACCAGTGCCGGAAGCCCAAGCGACCGGGCGAGAATCGCGACGTGGCTTGTGATGCCACCGCCATCAATCGCAAAACCGAGGACGCTGGAGCGAGCAAAGAGAATAGCGTCGGCGGGTGTGAGCGTCTCGGCAACGAGGATCGATGGCACTTCAATTTTCGAAAGCCATTTTTTGCGGTCGAGAAGATAGCGAAGCAATCGTTGCTTGATATCCTCGACATCATCGACACGCTCGCGCATGAGCGGATTATCGCCGGTTTCGAACATGCGCTGATGCTCGGAAAACTCGCGGTCGACGACAAACGCGGCCGGCTTCAGTTCGTGCTTGACACTCTGACGGATATTGCTCAGGATGAACTCGTCCGAGACCATCATCATTTGAGCCTCGAAGATGGCACTGGCGGAAGAACCAACTTTTTGCTCGGCAACGCGGCGCACTTTCTCGATTTCTTGCCTCGCCTTTACGACCGCAGCGTCGAACCGCTCGATCTCGTGGCCAACTTCGCTCACGTCCAGTTTCCGATCCTCGGCGTAAAGAAGCTGGCGCTCGTAGCGGTACGCGGGACCGATGGCAATGCCACGGCTCGCCGCGATTCCGCTGAACCGCAGTGGCTGTTTCGCCTCGGTATGTCGTGTGCCGCTCAAGTGTTATGGTGCGTATTGTGTTCGCTCGGTCTCATCCTTCATTCTTCTTCAAATCCTTTGTCGAAATAGTCAACGAGCACGTTGGCCGCGGCTTCCTCGTCGTCTCCATCGAGCTCAAGCTGAAGTTCCGAGCCTTGCGCCGCCGCAAGCGTCATGACGCCGATGATCGACTTTCCGTTGATCCGAAAGCCATCCTTAATGATGAAAAACTCCGATTCGAACTTGCTCGCAAGCTTGACGATCGCTGCGGCTGGCCGGGTATGCAATCCGGCCCGGTTTCGAATGGTCACGGTCCTTCGTATCACTCGTATGCGTATTCAAAGTCCAATATACGGCAAAACTGTGCCGAAACAGTTGCGATCAGCGTTCGCGGCCCAGAAGCGAACGTCCAAACGCGCGAAGTCGCTCGCGGGCAGGAGAGTTTGGAATCTCTTCGAGAGCCTCTTCGGCTCGCCTCGTCTCCTCGGATGCCACCGCTCGTGCATGATCCAACACTCCAAGACGCCCGAGGAGTACCCGAGCGCGAGGAATATCCTCCAGAGTGGCCCGGTGATCTCGGATGCGATCCAGGAGATTCCGGTCTTCATCAACAAGCTCGGCGTACCGTTCCATCACCACAGCGAAGAGAAATGTTCGCTTCCCCTCAAGAATGTCGCCACCGGGGGTCTTGCCGAATGTCTGCTCATCGCCAATGAGATCGAGCAGATCGTCATTGATCTGAAACGCGAGACCCAAATGATGCGCGAAGTTACGAAGCGGCTCGGTGAACCTTCCCCCTGCTGCGAGCGAGCCGAGCACGGCCGCAAGCTCGATAATCTTGGCGGTCTTGAGGTCGATCATCTCCAGGTATTCGCCAACGCTAACAGTGTCACGGCCTTCGAATTCCATGTCCAGCGCCTGACCTTCGCAGACACACCGGAACCCGATGGCGAACTCGGCCATGATGCGTCCGAGATTTGGTACATCAATCGCTGCGAGCGCCTGACAAGCAATTGCCATCAGTGCATCGCCCGAAAGAATCGCCGTACTCGTCCCGTGCGCGGCATGAACAGTCGGGTGACCTCGTCGAGTCGCGGCGTGATCCATGATGTCATCATGCACCAGAGTGAACGTGTGGAGAAGTTCGACGGCACAAGCGGCATTCAGATCAGCTTGGTTCGTGGACAGCGTCGTGCCGTCGAATGCCTCCACTTGCGAGGCAAGCAACGTGAGGGTTGGCCGCGTTCGCTTTCCGCCCGCGCTCAGCACTTCGCGGATTGGGTCGTAAAGCGACTGCGGCTCAGCAGGAATGATACGGGCGAGAAGGCGGTCGATTGCGCCGACGGGATCGGAGACTCCGTTCATATTGAATATTGGATTATCATTTGTCTTCGCCGGAATTTGAACTATTTTTTTCTGTGAGCTGGGTCCCCAGTCGCGTGTGCATGATCCAGCCGAATGCCCTCCCTGACCGTTTTGCTTTCGACTGAGCATCAGATAATCTTCCGCTTGGAGTATACATCATTAGCGAAGAATGACGAATCTTGCAGAAAGCACGGTTTTTGCATATTTTCATTTAGAATCATGAACGGCGAGTTCATAATCGCAAACTACTTCCTAAGGTTGCGCGTTGCCTCGCCGGGGTAGTTTTCTTCTCTTACTAATAAATTTACGAATCATGCGCATACTCGTAATCGAGGACGAAAAAAAGGTTGCCCGCTTTCTGGAGCAAGGACTTCGCGAAGAGAAGTACGATGTTGACGTTGCGGCTGATGGCGAAGAGGGCATTCAGCGAGCGCTCTCGGAAGCCTACGATCTGATCATCACGGACATCATGATGCCCAAGAAATCGGGGATCGATGTCATTAAGGCAGTCCGCGCGGCCAAACGTAACGTCCCGATTCTATGCCTGACCGCCAAAACGGATGTCAGCGCGAAGGTCGAAGGTCTCGATGCCGGGGCTGACGATTACCTGACGAAGCCGTTCCTGTTCGAGGAGCTTTCCGCGCGCGTTCGCTCACTCCTGCGGCGCTCCGACATCGAGAAGAAGACGCAACTGATCTCGCGGGATCTGGTGCTCGACACCGTCACACACACGGCGCGCCGCAAAGTACCCGGCACTCAGGAAGAGCAGCACATTCCGCTCACGGTCAAGGAATACGAATTGCTGGAGTACCTCATGCGCAACAAGGGCCGCATACTCTCGCGATCGGTCATCACGCAGCATGTGTGGGGCTATTCCTTCTCGATGGGATCGAATGTGATTGACGTTTATATCAAGCGGCTTCGCGAGAAGATCGATGCCGGCCAGGCTGAAAAGGACCGGCTGATCGCCAGCGAACGCGGTGTAGGCTACGGGCTGAAGACGTAAGGACAGCTTCTTCCAGAGCGAATTCGCAGAGCATAATTGGACTTATCGGTCCTATAAGAACTATTGCGTTATTTATGTGGCGATAGAGCATCACGCCGAATGAGCAACGCAGATCCTCCCGCGATAATCATCCCGACCGAAATCCACTGCGCCATTGAAAGGCCTAAGTAGAGCGGGTTGATTCGAATGAATTCGATGAGCAATCGCTCGACGCCCATCACGATCAGGGTGATGGAAAATATTCTTCCCGGTTCGGCGTCGAATCGCTTGCCATACCTCCAGAGGAGCGCGAAAGCAATCACACAAAAGAACGTTTCATAGACCGGCGCCGGGTGTACCGTCACAACTTCATCGAAGCGCGAGATCCGCTGCCCGAGCGCATCACGGCCAACAGTGATCGAAGCGAGCGAATCATACTGCAACTCCACGCGCTCAGCGGGATGCACCTTGAAATAATCAACCAGCGTCACCGTTGGTTTAGCCGTCCCTTGCGGGTAGGACATCGCCCACGGCAAGCGCGAAGGAATGCCGTAATCGCCATCGCCAGCAAGCTGGCAGCCAATCCGACCAATGCCATAGGCGAGGAGCACGGTCGGCGCGAGGATGTCGGCTAAAATTGCGAAGCGAAGCCGTTTGCGTTTGACATAGATGTATATCGACGCAGTCGCCACGAGGAAACCGCCATAAAACGTCAGACCCGCCGGTGAGAAGAGCTGCCCGGCAGGATCATGCACGAAATCCTGCCAGTTCTCGAGAATCGAAAAGATCTTGCTGCCGGCCACACCGCCAATGAGCGCGATGATCGTAATCTGCCCGGCGATCCGCTGATCCAATCCACGTCGTGTCAGCTCCTTCGTGAAGAAGTAATTCGCGGTAAGAAACGCGACGGCCATCATCATGCCGAAGCTGTAGAGTGTGATCGGGCCGATATGAAATAGTACGGGGTGCATGTGGCGCATAAAACCGTATGCTGCCACCTTTGGTTACGTATCCATGCGTTTGCTCTTTGGGATTTGCCGGTGGCTCCTTGTTGCGAGTACAGGTCGCGGTTACGATCGCTCCGACCGGATCAATAATCTGCACCATAAGTTTGCGTATCGCTTGCACAAGCTCTTGCCGAAGTTTGGGATCGTCGGATTGCAGCGAGTCGCGCCAACAGCCTTGAACGGCAAGCATCTCTATGTCCGCGCCGAGGACGGCGGTGTCGGACACCAGTTCATTGTGTATCAAGATTATGAGCCGTTCGAGACACAGCTTGTGCGGCAGCATCTCAAACCAGGGATGACCGTGTACAATATCGGCGCGAATGTTGGCTACTACGTTCTGCTCGCATCGGAATGCGTCGGCGCGGAAGGACGTGTCGTCGCCTTTGAGCCTGCTCCGGCAAACCTCGAATTACTTCGGAGAAGCATCACGGAGAATCGCATCGGTAACGTCACAATCGTTGGTTGCGCCGTTGGCGCCGCAGATGGCACGGCTCGTCTTGCACTCAGTCCGACAAACTCTGGCGATCACCAACTCCGCGCGGACTCAGCGCGAGATCACGTTACCGTTGAGGTGCGCTCGGTCGACTCGCTGATCGAGTCAGGACTTCCCGCACCGGACGCCATCATCATGGACGTGCAAGGCTCAGAACTCGATGTCGTGCGCGGCATGACGAAGCTCCTCGCAATGGGACGGCCAAATCTAATGCTCTCGGAATTCTGGCCGGAGGGGCTCGATGCCCGTCACAAAAGCGGAGCGGAAGAATTTCTTCACACGTTGCAGGCGGCAGGATTTTCCATCTGCATCATCGATGCAAAGCGGAAGCGCCTCACCCCCCAACCCCCTCTCCCTGCTGGGAGAAGGGGCTTCGCATCGGAAGTGAACTTGCTCTGCCTCCGAGACTTATCGTAGCAGCGCCATCAAAGATCGAGCACGACAACAACCCGTCCCTTATTCTCCTTTGTGGATGATCGATCATCCACCGATAGCCGGTACTCTGCATCATTCGCGAAGTTGCCGAGCGTCTCATCGATCCGCTTCATGAGATCGGCGTCTTCCCTCCGATTCGCTCTCGCCGGTTTTGTGACCGTTACTCGCATTCCGGCTTGGAGCAGCGATTTCATTCGGTCCAAAAGCAGATCGAGTGTTGCTTTGCCTCCGTCGAAGGAGAAAGAGTTGAGAGAAAATTCGAATCGGAATTGCTTCTTTTCGATCGTCACAATCGTCCGTGTCGTATCGACCGGCGGAAGTACGAGAGTGTCCCAGGCTACAACTGTGGATGACTGGTCATGCGCTGAATCCCCCTCACTTCGGAATTCGGCAACAAGACGATTTCGCTCGCGGATATTCAAGTGCCCGAGCGCCTCGATGAACGAGCGGTCGGCACTGAGATCGGTGGTGTCGCGTCCGACACCCGACCGGTTGAATGCGGACATTGCCGTTTCCATCAGCCGAAGACTGTCTCTTGAAATAGTGAGGATTCCAGACTCCCCGCCCGCGATCTCGCACAACACCGATAGCTGTGGCAAGTGATACGACTCGACCACCCATTGCCTGACCCGCGGCGCGGCATTCGCAGAATCAACCATCGCATATTCCTTCACGTGCAACTCGACGCGTTCGAGCGGCACTTCGCGTTGGACCTGCGACCGATTGACGAGGAACCTGACGCGTGGTGCTACGGACGACGCTCGACGTTGGCCCGCCACGGCCAGAGTAGAAGCAAGGTCAGGCTTCGGTGTTAACGGATACGCAACCGAAATTCCAATGCTGAATGCGTCGACGCCTGGCGTTGAAAGCTCCGAAAGGTCAACTCGTGAAAATACCTCTGGTCGCAACGGAAATTCTGTGAAGCTCCAGGTAATCCCACCGCTAAATCCATAATGGAAAGGGTTGGACATCGTGGATGAGGAAGTGGCAACAACTCCCCGACTGAAGACTGTACCCGATACCCGGGCGGAGACCCAAGGCCCGGCGCGCAACGACAAAGAAGATCGACTCCACTCTGCTATGGCTTCAGCATCAAGTTTCCAGTCATGTCCAGAAATCGAATCCCCGCCGGTGATTGACGTGAAGCTACCTGTAGAATAGATTCCACCGATCTGTCCGATCAGTCCGATCGGTCCGATCTGTCCGATCCCAGCTTCCGCACCAAGCCCAAAGGAGAGGCAGGCGCTGTTGCCGGTATCAGGCGTAAGGGAATGATTGAACGCCCCAGGCGCCCGGCTGATAAATAGCGGCGAGCCGTATTCGAAAGAAACACGCGGCGAGATTTCCTGCGCATGGGCAAGTTGCGCAACAAAAACAATGACAAGAATGGCCGCGAGCTGTTTCACAACCTGCAATATACGAAACATGCGCGGCCTCGGGTGGTCGCGCAATGGAGAAAAGCCCGCGCGAACGAGAGTGCGCGGGCTTTTCGAAAACAAATAAGTTGCGGCAACGCTTACCGGTCGCGCGTTGCGATGTGCCCGTTCATGCCGAAGAGAACGGCCCGTTGCTGGCTCGCGTACCGAATGTCGATCCAGCGGCTTGTTCCCGAATTACTCTGGGACCAGGTCGAACCGCCGTCCGTCGATTCGACAACAATCCCTCCGAATCCCACGGCAGTGACGACTCCGTTGCCGTTGCTGGCGATCCCGTCCAGACCGAGAGAATAGGAATTCACTGTGTGCCAGGTATGTCCGGCGTCGTCGGTGCGGAGGAGGAATCCATGCACCGTATCGGTAATGTTGGAAGCAACGGCAAAGCCTGTCGTCGCGCTGGTGAAGGTACTGTGCGAGATGAGAGCGTTCGGCTGATCGGTTGATCCAGCCTTCCACGTCGCACCGCCATCGATCGTCCAATAGTTCACGCCGAAACGACCCTGAGCCACGCCGGCCAAACCATTCGTCGCAGGAATAAAGTCAATATTGTAAATTCCCCCGAGCGTTGTGATCACCGGCATCCAGGTCTGGCCGCCATCATTGGTCCCGCAGATTGTTCCGGAATGGGCGCCGTACGCATCCGAGGTGCCAACAAAGCCAGTGCTGTGATTGGTGAAATGAATCGACCGGATGAGGTCGGTCTGCGGCACCATGCTGGCATCCATAGAATTCCAGTTCTGACCACCATCCGCAGTCCTGGCGATAACACGCTGATCACCGACGGCAAAACCGTTCATCGCATCGAAGAACGATATTCCGTACACGACACCGGGACCATTGGACGTCGTCAGAACCGGCACGGGAGATGCCGTATTCCATGTGCCGCCTGCGTCCTGGCTCTTGAGCAGAGCGCCGTTCGAGCCGCTAACAAAGCCCACCGTCGAATTGACGAATTGCCCGACGACAAGATTCTCGGTCGTCCCCGAGGCACTCGTATTCCATGTTCCGGGTGGAGTCGTCGTCGTTGTATTGGTCGAATTGTCGCGGCAACTCGCCACGGCGAGAAGACACAGCATCGCGAAGGAAATCAGTCGAAGTTTCATAGTTGATTTCGAAGAAAAAAAGTTGAGATTCGGTGTAAAAAATTGTTTGGGTACGATCTTATCGGTCGCGCGTTGCGATGTTCCCATTCATGCCGACGAAAACGGCGCGATGCGGGGTTGGATATTGGACTGCAAACCAGCGGCTTGTTCCCGAAGTGGTACCCACCCATGTCGAGCCACCGTCCGTCGATTCGACCACAGCACCTCCGAATCCCACAGCCGTAATGACTCCATTGCCGTTGTTGGCGATGCCACAATTACCGAAAATCCAGGAGGATGTCACCGTGTGCCAGGTATGCCCCGCGTCGTCGGTACGCAGGATAAAGCCGCGTATCGTATCGGTGATGTTCGTTGCCACGGCAAAGCCCGTCGTCGGGCTCGTAAATGTGCTCCGAGTGATAATAACATTCGGTTGATCTGTCGTACCCTGATTCCAGGTCGCGCCGCCGTCGTTGGTCCAGTAGCTGACTCCAAACCGGCCTTGCGCGACACCGATCATGCCGTTCGAGCCGGGGATATTAAAGTCGATATTGTAGATGCCGCCTTGCGTAGTGAAGATTGGATTCCATGTCGTTCCACCATCCGTACTCCTGCAAATCGAGCCCGACGGAGCGCCATAAGCGTCCGCAGTACCAACGAACCCTGTATTTTGATTCGAGAAGCAGACCGACCGAATGAGATCCGAAACCGGCACATTACTGGTATTTATGGAAGCCCAGGTCCCGCCCCCATCAAACGTCGCTGCGATGGTCCTTTGATCTCCGACAGCAAAGCCGTTCGTCGCGCTGAAGAATGAGATGCCATATACTGTACCGGATACGGGCACGGGTGAGCGAAGACTCCATGTGTTTCCAGCATCCGTGGTCTTGAGAAATACCCCGTTCGAGCCCGCGACAAAGCCAACCGTCGCATTGACAAATTGCCCGACAAGAAGATCCTGATTCGTCCCGGATAAACCGGGTTTCCTCGACCATCCGCTGTCGGGCAGCGGCGGCACAACAGTCGTATCATGGTGTGCGTACCAGCCGCCTTCGTGGAAGCGAGCGGCAACTTCGTTTGCACTCACGGCGTGATGTAGGATGAGCACATCATCCAGCAGATAGCCATACCCTCCCATCAGAAGCGGGGTCGTGTCATTGCCGACGTTCGGAGCCATTGCACTCGCCGAAGTGGTGTTCGTTTGCGATAGGATACTATCAATGTACAACGAGACGCTTGTCCGTGCTTTTACCACCATCGTCACCATGTGCCACGCACTCGGCGATGAGGTATCTGTGAGACCTCCCCAAGCCGCGACTGCGTGATTCCCTATTGAATCGCTGACGAACGCACCGATATTTCGCCCTAGAGAGATTCCGAGTTCATAACCGTGTGGTGGATACGAAGCAGGACTTTTAGAGACGATGCGATCCTGGATCGGATTGTTTGGTTGATCGAACAATTGTATCCATGCGCTGATGGAGTACGAATCGTTGCCTGTAAAATTCAAGCCATTGCTGTTCAATACCGTGATACCCTCACCTGTAAGTTGAACTTTTCCAAAACGGTCGGTGCCGGTGACTTGTGCGGGTGCTGTAAGCGGCCAGGTGCCATCGTGTCCATGCCCAGTGACATCTTTGCCATCGACGAGCGGATGCGGATAAAATGCAATCGTGTCCGAGCCGCTGGTTGTGGGCGGTCCGGCGGGCAGCGTATCGCGGCAGCTCGAAAGTGTCAGCGCAAAAAGTGCGGTCGCGACCAGCGCGGCGAAGAGGGTCAACGGATGTTTCATGATGTTGAATAAGAAAGTGTGTGACGCAATCAAGACGTTCCGCGCGAGGAGAACCTGACATAATCTTTTGAATCGCCATTTTGTTTTCGTATATTACTGTGACTTCTGATGGGCACCCATGAAATTGAGAAAGACGAAAAAGCAAGATAGTTTTCTGTCTTATGGACAGAATCCTGCAAGTCCTTATTTCTCAACAAAGTTCATGAAGCACAAACGCGCTCGCGCTCTGGCTTGCATTTCCAAAGGCAACATCCTCTTCGAATAGACAACATAATGGTTTCAGAAGCGGATTTAGATATGTCAGGTTCATCCCTCCATTTCCGTCTATGATTGCGGGCAGAGACATGCGCGAAATTTTTCAGTCATTCATCGCCGGGGACGATGCCGCATTCACCGAACTCTACCGCGAGCTAAACCCGCGGCTGTCAGCCTATTGCCGGAAACTTGCACCGGCGAGCGGGGGACCGCAGAGCGCCGAGGACATCGTGCAAACCGTATGGGAGCGGGTCATTGCAATGAGGACCCCCGCCTTTTCAAGGCGGGGGCAGGGGGTGGTTGATCCGGTGGCATTTCTCTTCCGCACGGCACGGAATCTCATCATCGATCAGCACCGCCGCTCGAAAGAGACCCGCGAGCTGATGGACGAGGATGGCGAACACGAAGAACAGCCGAGTGATCTTGAGTGCATCGTGCTCGACGCGCTCGAAAAACTTTCGTTCGATGACCGTGAGGTGCTCGTGCTGAACATCTACAGCGGCTACAAGTTTGGGGAGATCGCGGAGATGCAGGGGAAATCGGCGGATGCCATTTGGGCGCGCGCGTCGCGGGCACGGGCTCGGCTGCGCGAGATCGTCATGGCGGATGCGAAACGGCTGGGCGTGGCCCTGCCTGTCAGCAATTGCGAGGTGCCTCACTCAAAAGAGCGTGGAAATGTAAAGGAGGAAGTGGTCTATGGATAACGAAGTTCTAATCTCGAAATACTTAAGCGGCGAGATGGCCAACGGAGAGGCCAAGGCATTCGCGGGCGCCGAGCATGACGCATCATTCCGCGAGAATCTCGCGTGGGATCAAGCCGTCCAGAATGCGATGGCACACGATGCGGCCTCGCTCCCCGCGTTCGCAAGCGAGCCAAGCGCCGCGCTGTTGAGCAAACTGGCGATGAGTCCGGCGGCGAAGACGATCTTCGGTCTCGCGGCAAGCAAGATTGCACTTGTGGCCGGCGGCGTGGCCGTGCTCGCTACCGCAGCCTATTTCCTCCCCCGGACGACAACCCCCGTAAGCCTACCTCCGCCATCGATCATCCGGGCGGCAGATACACCGGCGAAGCCGATGGCCGAAGCACCAAAGCTAAACCCGCTGGTAAAGATGGAGCAAACTCCTTCTACGCAGACTCCCGCTGCCAAACCAACTGCTAAGCACACCGAACATGCGGCAACGCCTATTAAGCCGCCCCTCCGCCTCAATGATGAGGATGAAAAGAACCCGCCGAAGATCACAAACCCAACGTACCAACCGCCCGTCAAGTAGAGCCTTTTTGACTTTCTTTCGTCCGGCTGCGGCTTTGCGGAACCGTTCGGGCATATTTCAACGTCTGTCTGGCGCATGTTTCAATACGTTGTACGCCGGGTACTCCTATTCATCCCGACGCTCTTCCTTGTAACCGTCATTAGCTTCGGCATTATGCAGTTGGCCCCCGGCGATCCGGCGGAGCTGAAGGCAGGGGTCGGAGCTGAGGGTGCGCAGCGTGGGAATCAGCAGCTCAACGAGCAGATCATCAAGCAGATCCGCGCGCAGTGGCATCTCGATAAGGCCATTTGGTATTGGTCCATCTTTAACGACGAAAAGGATGCCACCGGCGAGTTGAAGCCGCTGAGTGAACGCCTCACTTTCACTTGGAACGGGACGAACAGTCAGTATCACCTCTGGATGGTCGATCTCCTCCATCTGAATTTCGGGAAGTCGTTTCAGGATCAACGTCCCGTTATCGACAAGATCATGGAGCGCGTGCCGATCACCGCGACTCTGGCGATCATCGCCGAATTTCTCGCATTCTTCATCGCGATCCCGATCGGTATCTATTCCGCCGCGCAACAGCGAAAAGGCAGCAAGGTCGACAGGGGTGTATCGACCATCCTCTTTATTCTCTACTCGCTTCCAAGCTTCTGGATCGGGACTATGCTCATCATCTTTTTCGGGGGTGGCGATTTCTTAGCATGGTTTCCGAACAACGGACTCCACGGCAACGATTACCCCTATCCGACCTGGTGGGCGAATACGAGCGATCTGCTCTGGCACATCGTGCTGCCGATCTTCTGTTACACGTATGGCGGCCTCGCCTCGCTCTCGCGGCTCATGCGCGGCTCGATGCTCGAAGTCATCCGGCAGGATTACATTCGCACGGCCCGCGCGAAGGGACTCTCCGAGAAGGTGGTCGTTTACAAACATGCGCTTCGCAATTCGCTGATCCCGATCATTACGATCATGGCAGGCAGCTTACCGGCCCTTATCGGCGGCTCGGTGCTGATCGAGACGATCTTTTCGATTCCCGGTTTGGGGCAACTCGGATTCAATGCACTCGTCGCCCGTGACTATCCCGTGCTCCTCGCCGACTTCGTTATTTCGACCGTGTTGACGCTGGCGGGAATTCTCTTAGCCGACATTGTTTATTCACTTGTCGATCCTCGGATCGCATTCTCAAAACGGAGTGGATAAGAGCATGGCACAAGAAACGAAACAGGCCACCCCAATTCCCGCCGAAGTTCCTTCGGCGGCTGAACTCGCGACCGAAGCAAAGCGGGCTTCGGACCGCGCTGCGGTCACGCAAACATTCTGGTCGCTCGTCAAGCATCAGTTCAAGAAGAACCGCATATCGGTTTATGCGCTGTGGCTAATCTATTTGCTGTTCGGAGTTGCAATCCTGGCCGACGTGCTTGCCAACGACAAGCCGCTCATGGCAAATTACAAAGGCACGCTCTACTTCCCGGTCTTCAAGCAGTACTTGGTCGATATGGGCATTGGCCGGTGGCCCGCTGACCTTGTCCTCGCGGACTGGAAGGATTTGGGAAAGACCGGTCAACTCACAAGCACGGTTTGGGCGCCGATCCGCTACGCGGAGTCGAACGAAGATCTTGCGAACGTTCTCGCGTCGCCGGGCGGCGATCACCTGCTTGGCACGGATGGCATTGGCCGCGATGTGCTCAGCGGACTGATCCACGGCTCGCGCATTGCTCTGACGATCGGATTCGTCTCGACGTCGTTCTCATTTGCCATCGGAATCATGCTCGGGGCGTTAGCGGGCTTTTATGGCGGGTGGATCGATCTGCTGATTTCGCGTCTGATCGAGGTAGTGATTACGCTGCCGACGTTCTTCCTGATTATCATTGTCGTCGCCATGGTCCAGCACGGATCCATATGGCTCATCATGGTGCTCATCGGCGTGACCAGTTGGCCGGGTGTGGCCCGCCTGACGCGCGGAGAATTCCTGCGCGTCCGGAATATGGACTTCGTTTCCGCGGCGACGGCACTCGGCCTCAAAGATTCGCGCATCGTCTTCCGGCACGTACTGCCGAATTCGATCGCGCCCGTGCTCGTGCTCGCGGCGTTCGGTATCGCAGGAGCGATCCTGACCGAAGCCGCACTTTCATTCCTCGGTTTTGGGGTGCCACCGACGGTCGTGACATGGGGAAGCGTGCTCAACGATTCCCGCAGCGATATTCACGCATGGTGGCTCGCGGTATTCCCGGGATTCGCGATTTTTCTTGCGGTCGTTGCTTATAATCTTGTTGGCGATGGCCTGCGCGATGCGCTCGATCCGCGTTTGCGAGATTAAATGTGCGAAACCGCGCAAACATGAAGCTGCGTAAGCGGGAACTTCACATGCGGATCACCTCTTTGTTTTATCGGCTTTTAGATACCCGTAACTGCAATTTTTGACATGCTCTGGACATCAGAATTAGCGCAATATCTTGACGACGCTCCGTGGCCGGCCAATAAGGCGGAACTGATCGACTATTGCGAGCGGATCGGCGCTCCGCCTGCCGTCATTCGGAATCTCGAAGAAATCGAGGACGAGGACGAGCAGTTCGAGTCAATCGGTGAGGTCTGGCCTGACTATTCGCCGGAAGACGATGAATTTTACTACGACGACGAGCTTAACGAGTACTAACGTTCGCCGCTCGCATAGCAATCGCTCGCGAGCGCTTGCTGAGGACGAACTTTGGTGAGTGGCGTTTTCGAATCTTCGGGTAGGCGCCGTTCCTTCCACGGGAAGCGAACGGCGCTTTCGCATGTTTAGGAACGTGCTGCACCATCTGCTTGCGAACATTCCTTGCCGAATCCTGTGATGCGATTTCTCTCACGCGCGCGATTTGCTTCCTCGCTCCGGCGATCGGCATTGATTGCTGCGGCCTGCACCGTGCTCTCACAGGGCAGTGCTCGCGCTCAGTTCACAGCGCCTTCGGAACGCGAACTGCGGGGCATTCCGCCGGGCGATGTCGTTGCCGTAAATTTTGAGGGCAATCGCGAACTCTCAAACGCCGAGCTTTCGACCATCATCGCCACCCAGGTGACTGGCGGCATAAGCACATTCCTCTATTATCATTCCTGGGGCATGCTTGGCTCGCCATATCAGAAGCGCGCCGACGCTACGTTGAGCCGCGACACCGCCGTCATCAATCTTTACTATCGGGACCATGGCTTCCTTTCCGCCCGAAGCTCATACCGTATCGGGCAAAACCGCGATGATTTGAAGCTTTATAGCGATTATCATCGTCGCGAGAAACTCGCCAGAAATCCCGCGCAAACGAAGAGCGAGGCCGCGCCCACCATGCACGATACGGTCACATTCCACATCCAGGAAGGTCCAGCCTACACCATCTCGCATGTATCACTCGCTGGTTTGGAAGTATTGCCAAACGAGTTTCAGCCAGAGCTGACCGAGCACGTGACGATCAAGAGTGGCCAACGATGGTCTCGCGCTGCCGCCGCCAAGGAAATCGAACGGCTGACCGGAGTGATGATCGAGAAGGGCTATCCCAATTTCCGGTTTGATACGATCGTCGTCCCATACCATGAGATCCCGACCAATGTGAACGTCAGCATTTATTTTACTCCCGGGCACCGCTACCGCTACGGGAAGGTGAACATCGTATACGACACCAACACTGCCGAGCGCTCCCATGTGGCAATGAACGTTGTAACGGCCCAGCTTATGACGCAAAAGGGCGATTGGTACTACATGGCGTTTCTCGACGCGTACCCGGGTGGATCCCATCGACTTCTCCTCT
>JADGPZ010000245.1 GCA_017882165.1 Candidatus Kapaibacterium sp. | reverse complement strand
CGACACGATTATCCTGAACAAACTGAACGTTGCTGGATTGGGATTTTCACTTATCAACCCGCCGGCAACACCGGACACAATCTTACCCGGCAAGTCTGGTTCGGTGCGGGTCCGATTTATGCCGAGTGCATCGGGTCTTGCCTCCGGCGCGCTCACGATTGGGAGCGACGCGGACTCCGCAAAGTTTCGAACGATCCCATTTACCGCCTATGTCACACCTACCGACACGGTGAAACTGAGCGCGGTGGTTGCACGGCTCGTCGTTCAGCCGGGCGATACTTCGATGATTTCCATCGTCCCGCAGATGACGTATCATAACAAGAATGTCAATTCGATCGACCTGACGCTCGAGTACAATGGCGATGTGATGGAGCCGCTCGGCTATCCGTTACCTGGCCCCTCGCCGGCAGTAGCCACGAGCGATCCAATCGTCCCATCAGGCGGGAAGCTCGTACAGCTTCCTCTGCACTTGCGAGGGCCGAATCTATCGCTCGACTCGAATCAGCCCATTCTCAGCCAGCAATTTCGCTTCTTCATATCGGACTCGTTGAAGACAGACTTCCGGATTTCGCATTTCGATTTCAACGGCGGCGACTATGTGTTCAGCAAGTGTACCCTCGGCGAAGTGATCGATACCGGCACGATCACGCTCAACCTCGTCTGCGGCGATTCTCTGCTCTATCGCGTCATGCGGTATGGCGGAGACTATTCGATCGATAACGGCATCGCGCCGTCACCGAATGTGCCGAGGCCGAATCCTGTCACGTCCGGTGAGATAGATATTCCCTTCCGCGCGCTGCGTGCGGCCGGCGTGGAGCTTACGCTGGTCAATGCGATGGGACAGGAAGTTCTCTCGGACGTGGCGCAAGTGCATGAGGCTGGAATAGCATCGTTCACCATTCGATGCGCCGCACTTGCGAGCGGTGTCTACCACTACATCATCCGTCCGCTCGATGGCGGGCGCGGGATCGTCTCGGGTGAGTTTGTGGTGATGAAGTAGGGCTTCGCTTAGCGAATCCTATTTATTTCCTTGACGAAGGTTGCCTTTTGTTGTTTTCCGACAAAGTACTCATACACGAATCCCTGTGGGCTGATGAGGAAGGAATAGGGAATATCGAAATTCGCGCCATAGCCGTCCACCGCGTAACGCCGGTAGAGCATATAGTCGGAGTCGATCACCATCTGGTAGGTGTCCCCGTTCTGCTTGCAGTAATTGCTAACCTTGGCGAATGCGTCGCCATTGTTATCGACCGATACACCGATCACGACGACGGAATCGCTCGGATATTGCAGCGAGATGGCCTCGAGATCGGGCATCTCGGCGGTGCAAGGTCCGCACCACGTTGCCCAGAAATTAAGTAGCACAACTTTACCGGTCTGCCCACTCAGCGAGTCCAGCGCGCCCGTGCTCCTGCGCCAGTAGAATTGCGGCGCGGTGGGATCGTTCGCGCTGTCGCGCGCCGCGCCCAGTGTGCCGAGTGAGGCCGAGACATTCCCGCTATACTCCTGTTTGAACACCAGCGGACCGTTATCCGTCGTCGTCGGCGTGGAGCAACCGCCAATGAATATCGATAGCAAGAGGGACGCTCCACAGATTGCGGTGCGCGGAAGAATTCGTACGATCTTAGTTCTGAGGCGTCCCATTACTACTAACAACACTCCTCGACCGATTCTGTTACACCCTGCCGGTGAGATTATCTCCGGTTCATGATGCAATTCTCCGCAACGCGGATGTGTTGCCATCGGGTGAAAAAACGACTGGCATTCGCACTAATTCTTGTTTTCTTATCCACGTCAGCCTCCGCTCAGCGCGGCACGCGCGTGCTCGTTGTCGATGCCCACCCCGACGATGAAACCGCTTACGCCGGGACGATCTACAAGCTGACGCATGATTTTGGCGGCACAGTCGATCTCTGCGTTATCACGAACGGTGAGGCCGGGTACAAGTATTCGACGCTGGCCGAGTCATACTACAAACTCAAGCTCACGAACGAAGATACAGGCCGGAAGTATCTGCCACGCATCCGGCACCAGGAGCTTGAGAATGCCGGGACGATCATCGGTCTTCGCAAAATCTTTTTCCTCGATCAGCGGGATAATCGCTATACGCTCGATCCGCATGAAGTCCTCGACAGCAACTGGAACATCCCGGATGTGAAGTCTCGACTGCGCAAGATACTCACCGAGGACAAATACGATTTCGTATTCGTCCTGATGCCGACCGATTCCACCCACGGTCATCATAAAGCCGCGACGATTCTGGCGCTGGAGAGCGTAAAGGACTTGCCCGGCCCGCATCCCATCGTGCTGGCCGGCAGCCCATCGAAGAAAAGCACACCGCCGAGAGCGTCAACGGGCCTTGCCGAATTCCCGATCACGCATATCGCGAGCGGCCAGCCGGAGTTTGCATTCGATCGGACGCAGAGCTTTGGATTCCACCATGCGCTGAACTACAAGGTGATTGTGAATTGGGAGATTGCCGAGCATAAATCGCAAGGGACCATGCAGCTTGGGATGAATGAGGGCGACATCGAGCAGTATTATTACTTCGACATGAACCCTTCGGATGGCCGTGCGAAGGCGTTTGCACTGTTTGACATGCTGGCGAAGAATACTTATCCCGAAGTTACTTATCCCGGCATCAAGTGA
>JADGPZ010000149.1 GCA_017882165.1 Candidatus Kapaibacterium sp. | reverse complement strand
ACTCATGACCGACATCATGAAGTCACATGGC
The DNA here is from genome assembly GCA_017882165.1 of Candidatus Kapaibacterium sp. Lineage (GTDB taxonomy): Bacteria > Bacteroidota > Ignavibacteria > Palsa-1295 > Palsa-1295 > PALSA-1295. Next base: position 7,988 of record JADGPZ010000149.1, on the reverse strand, counting down.
CCAGACAGTTTCATGGGCCGACTCTCCGGCGCGATGATGGGCAGCCACGAGACGACGTTTTATGTGCTGGCCGTTTACTTCGGCTCCGTCGGCGTCAAGCGCACCCGGCATGCGGCACTCGCCGGTATTTTTTCGGATGTCGTCGCGCTCATTATGAGCGTCATTCTGGTAACGTGGCTATTCCCGTAATGAGCAAAGAGTGATGAGTAACAAGTGTTGGAATACTCGTTACTCATTACTCGTTACTCGTTGCTATGAAAATTGCCATCGGCTCCGACCACGCAGGATATAAGTACAAAGAAGAGATCAAACGCTTTTTGACCGGGCTCGGTCATGAGGTTCAGGACTTTGGGACGAACTCGGAGGACCCGGTCGATTATCCTCTCTTCATTCGGCCAACGGCACAAGCGGTAGCCAGAGGCGAGGCCGAGCGTGGCATTGTACTGGGCGGCTCGGGCAATGGCGAGGCAATTGTTGCCAACCGAGAGCCGGGTGTACGTTGCACGCTCTGCTGGAACATCGAGAGCGCCAAACTTGGCCGTCAACATAACGATTCGAACTGCCTCTCACTTGGCGAGAGAATGATGACGATCGAGATGGCGCTGGAGATTGTCCGCACCTGGCTCGACACGCCGTTCGAAGGCGGACGCCACGCGCGACGCATCGCCGAAATAGATTCGGCCCCGTTCTAAAGTTACTTTCCTAACTGCTGCTGAATGTATGCAATGACATCCGCGATCTGCTGATCGGTGAGGATGTCCTTCGTGTAAAACGGCATGGCGGCGGAGCCGCAGCGCACAGAGCGTGCGCCGATCTGTGGTGTTTCCATTCCTTTGTTCAGCGGCAGGCCGACTTTCTTCTCGGTCATCGAGTGACAATATGCGCAGGTGCGATCGTATGTGTCCTTGCCTGCCGCTGGATCGGCCGGTAGCATCATGATCGCCTTTGCGGCTGAATTCGCGGCCTTCTCGTCGATCTTGTCGTCCTCATGCAGCGCCGGTTTTGTCACCCATTTGATCTTGATGTTGCCGGTAATGGCGTCTGGATTATTCTTGATCGCTTCTAAGTACGCGTTGAGTGCGTCGATGTCACCCTTCGACATAACGGTCGCGATGGCATCGCTCTTGTGCAGATACATCACGGCGCACATCGTCCCGCCGAACGCATTCTTCGCGAGCGCATCGCCTTTGAACTGGCCGTTCCAGGTGGTTGTGCGATTTGTGACACCAACCAGCGTGTGACCGGATCGTATCCGTGTATCCTTTGTCGTCGGGAGACCATCGGTGTGGCACGAGGCGCAGGCATCTTTGATCTTGCCATAGGTCGTGCTGTAGAAGATCTTTTGTCCGGCTGCTGCAAGAGCAGCTATCGGGAGCGGTTTGCCCTCACCGATCACGGGATGTGAGGTGTCTATCCTCGGCGGTTGCGGTGTTCCGCTCATGGTGCTCGGCGACGCATCTTCTCGCTTGTTGCAGGAAGCAAGGAGGATTAACGAAGCGATCGAAAACAACAGTGGTTTGAATGAGTACTTCATAGACGCGATATTTGAAGCAGAAATATACGACAAGAAAACGATCTACCTATCAGAGGGCATCGAGTGCTCGACGTTCACGGAAGCCACTCTCGACCGTGTGCCACGCTATGATCTCGGGCTCGCCGTGCTTGTAGCAGAGCAGCACGATCTCACCAGTGCGGCGGCGATGCGGAAAGTCGATGAGGCCTGCGCCGAGATCTTTGATCAGAATGCCATCATCCGAGAGATCGCTCGCAATCAAGGCAAGCTGCTCCATCTCCGATGGAAACGCCTTCTGGCCATTGGGTCCCATGCCGCCAAAATATTGATGGCGATACACGTCATAGCCCTTCTGGTCGCAGACGGTCTTCAGCTCGATCATCTCCGCGAGCTTCGGCTTGATGGTCTCGATAGCGCTCTGTGCTTCTTCGAGGGTGAAGAGGTGATTGAATTCCACAGGTCTGAACGATTGATTGATTATGTGAGTAACTGAATATCTCGCCAAAGCATCTCCGCTACTGCATCCACGGTAAGGCTCGACGTGTCGAATGGCTTGCCCAAATCACCCTTCGCCGATGTGAGAATACTGGAAAGTTCGTGCGCCCGAGCGACCTCGCGCTCGACATCGCCATTCATTCGCTTTCGTACACGATGTTCAAGCGTCCCTCGCTCCGCGAGTAGCAAGTAGGTGACAACTGGCTCGCTCACCTGCGAGAGCACCGATCTTGCGAATGACAACTGCTCCGGATTCTCGAACACGCCGCTCACCACAAAATCGCCGACGCCCAACGCTGACTTCTGATGTTTTGCCAGCGCTGCGAGGCTCTCGGTCGCGATACGTACCGAGGCCGGATTGTGATAATCGAATGAAGAAACGTTACCGCCGACATAATCGCAATCGAGAATTGCGGCGCGCTCGAAGTATTCAAGCAGCTTCCATGCTGTCTCGGTCTTGCCGACACCAAGCGGTCCGTTGAGAATAACGATCACTGCACGAGTCCTATCCGCCAGTTAACATTGCCTTGACAATATACCCACCCATCTTCGGATTCTCCTTGAGGCGTCGAATGGAATAGCCATACCAGTCCTCGCCAAACGGCACATACACGCGCAGCCGGTATCCATCGCGGATGAGTCCATCGCGCACCTGTTCGCGCACGCCGAGGAGCATTTGAAACTCGAATTGGTCGTTCTTCAACTGGTATTTGCGGATGAGTCCCTTCGCGCCTTCTATGAGCGCGTCATCGTGGGTCGCGATACCGGCGTATGCGCCAGCGGCGAATAGAGCGTCGAGCGAGCGAAGATAGCTCTCCTGCACCTCGCTTCTCTTCTGGAACGCGATCGCTTCCGGCTCGACATAAATCCCCTTGCAGAGCCTTACATTCGTAGCGACGCCCAATTCTTTGCCTTCAGTAATGAGCGTCTCGATATCGGAAAGCGTCCGCCGCATGTAGGATTGCAGAACGGCTCCAACATTCGTGAAGTCTCGACGGAGTTTTCGGTAGAGGTTGAGCGTCGAAGTTGTGTACGGCGAGTTCTCCATATCCATGCGTACCAGGAGATTGCCATGCTCGCGGGCAGTTACAAGAATTTCGCGGACATGCTTTTCACAAACTGCTGCGTCGAGGGCGAGCCCGAGCGATGTCAGCTTGATCGAAAGATTTCCCTGAAGGCCATCATGATGAATGCGGCGCAGGACCTCGCAGCAATACTGCGTGTTCACGCGCGCCTGCTCCAGCGTGGTAATAAACTCGCCGAGGACATCGACGGTCGCCATCGCGCCCTTCGCATTCAGCGCGCGGACGGTTCGGACGGCATCATCGAGTGTCGCGCCCGCGATATAGCGCTGGCTGACTTTGCGAACGATCGCTTTTGGAATATACGGGAGAGTAAAGGAGATCGCCTGATTGAGTGGGTTCATTTCGCGCCGCATAACACACGGCGGGGCAATCCTATTTCACTTCTTTGCAAGCAAGATGGCGCGCGCGAGTTTTTGTTCGTCCCCCATGGCGCCAATCGCAATCGCCTCCTCAATGTCCGCATTAGATGCACCGACATTCCGCGCCCCCAGAATATGCGACAAAAGCTGCCGCTCCCAGCCAAGTTGCGTGAGACCGGCTACGGTGGCCAGTTCGCGCGCGATGCTGTCGAGACCGGGGCGCGAGAGTGTCTTGGAATAGCCATCGGTCATCGTCCACGCCCCAAGCTCCATGCTCAGGCTTCGAATCTCCGCGCGGACACGCTCGGCATTGCCACCATACACCTGCTCGAAGAGCTTCTGACCGCGCTCGACAAACTGAGGGTAGCTGACCGGCTCGGGAGGGGGGGCTTGGTCGTCTTCCAATTTGGGCCACGCGCTACGGAGCGCGCGCATCGCCTCCAGCGCCGCCGGAAATCCGGCGAAGAGGTGAAGCTGCAAGAAGCACTCATACGCTTCCTCGCGCTTCACCTGGCCGCTCGCGCGGGCTGTCGGAATCGCTTCGCGCAGGCGCTCGCGGTACTCCGGGCGCGATGCCAAGGCGGAAAGTTCAACGATTGTTCGAGTGCGGGTATCCATCGAATAATAGATTCTATAGAATAGATGAAATCAATAGAATCTATTGAGGCTCTTTCTTACGGGGTGAGTTCCGCCGTGAGAAGAAACATCCGTGGTGCGCCGAAATGGGTGCCTCCGAAGGTGGATTCGAATTTGATGAGATACTTCGTGTCCAGGATATTGATAACGGAACCGATGACCCTGACCGGAAACCCGAACTGTCGAAGGTCGGCGCCCACCGAAGCATCGAACGTCGCGTGCGGGGCTACCGAGCGATCGGGCGAACCCGGCATTTCGGGATCGAGCACGAGCATGTTGATCACGTCGTCGGAATAACCACGCTGTTTCAGGATCTCTCGCGCTCGCGTAGCATCAGGCCCCGTGCCATTCGTGTCTACCAAATCAAACGGCAGCCCACTGTCATAACGCCCGGATATTAGCCCGAAGAATCCGCTGGCAAAATCATAACGCAACACAAACGAGGCGGTCATCAATTGGTTATGCTCAGTATTGAACATATCCTCGCCCTTGAACGGATTGCTGTAGTTCTCTCCTTCCTCGCCAAGGACCAGTCCGGCCGCGAAGGGCGACGAGCCATCGCTCGGCACAAGGCCCTTCGAAACGATCGTCGAGAAGGCAAGCCGTCCTGAGAAATTATTCCAATCTCGGAGCAACACTTCCAAATCTCCGCCGCCGACAATGCCCTGCTTAATATTTGCCGGGAAGATGACACCCGAGTTGCCCAGCTCGACCTTCACCACCATGTCGTCGATCAGCTTGCCGTAGCCCGTCAGATCGAGATTAACATACTTGTTCAGTCGGTATCCTGCGCCAAGTTCGAGAACGTGTGATTTCTCGCTCTGAACGATGCGCGGCGCGCCGTTCTGATCCGGACCCACGAGTTGCCCGGCCTGCCACGAACTCGATACGAGATCGTTCTCAAGGGGCGCTTGCATGAACATCCGGTTGTACGATGCTCTGAGAACAAGTTGGTCGCTTGCACGGTAGATCGCGTTGATGCGGGGCGAGATGCCGCTTTGCTGGTCAAGAAAGTCGTACAGGTCGAAACGCACGCCGCCAGAGACAGTCCAGTTGCCAATGGTGACTCGGTCTTGCGCGTAAGCGGAGATGCGTTTGCCGGTTGCGCTGGTATCGACGAGGAATGGCCGCCCATTTGCGGTTGTCAAGTCGTAAGGCAGAAAGCGGTTGTCTCCGCCAGGATAGCTTTGATTCGAAATATTCGAATCGGTAACCGCAAATGTCAGGAATTCACTGATCGGGAATATCTCGCCACCAACGCCAAGCTTGAGTTCATTCTCATCTCCGAACCAGTCGGTCTTTGTGGAATACTCGAGTTGTCCGCCAGTCTCGATATCCTTGCGGTGCGCACCGACAAAATACCGCTCGCTGAGCAAGGCTATCGCTCGCTGCACGCTGTCTGTAGGATTGGTGAGACGATCCAGCCCATTGCTCGTCAGATCGGCAGTTTGCTGCCGAGTATATGCGAGCAAGCTTAGGACAGAGGAATTCGAGAGCGAATAGTTTGCACGCGCACCGAAGAACAGCGACTTCAAGTCCTGACTCTGGTCTTGCCTGCCGGGACTATTATGGTTCGGGACTTCAAACTTCGTTTCTCCAATGTACCCGAGTGCCGTCACGTCGATCTTGTCGCTGGCGATCACGTTGATCTTGCCGAAGTAATCACTTCCATTGCCAGCCGTGTGGTTCGGATCGAAGCCGCTGACCGGATCGAGATACCGGTCCGAATGGAACCCGCCGTATGCCGCGTAATACGCGAATGATTGGCCAAGATGCCCTCCAACATCCACACCCTGCGAGTTGTTGTTGAACGTGCCCATGCTGTATTCGGCATGGCCAAAGGTCGGCGCATCGAAGCCGGACTTTGTCGTGATGTTGAGCACGCCGCTCGTTGCGACCCCGTATTCGGGATCGAACGCACCCCGAAGCAGATCGGCGGACTCGACGAAGCTTGCATCGAAGAGCGGGGCGTAGATGCGGGTCTGATTCGTCGAGAGTGGGATCCCATCGATCACATATTGCAGCATCGCGTCCTCGCCGCGCATGTGCAGGCGGCCATCTTCATCCGGTACAATACCCGGACTGTTCATCAGGATGGCCTCGACGCCCTTGGCCGTGTTCGAAACCGGCAGCGTTTGGATCATTGGCGCCGTGAAGAGTGTATGGACCTCCGGCTGGGTCGGTTCCATGTGTGTGTCGGTCACGAGGATCTCGGTCTTCTCGAAGCTCGGGACGGAGTCGATAGTGACGTGCATCGCCACAGCGGAATGCACGATCACACGGTGTGCGAACGCCGCGCGGCCCCGATCTACGACATAGAGGTCATACGTCGCGAAGGGCAGGTTGCGAAAGGCGAAATTGCCACCGGTATCAACTTCGGTCTCCTCGATCTGGGCTTCGGTCGTGACCTCCTCGGCGCGGATGCGGAGTGCCTCGGCCTGATCCGGACTCGATAGCCGGATGTGTCCCATGATCGAGCCGACAGATTGCTGAGAAAACAACGGCGACGTAGATGCGCCGAGCAAGAGGATGACCAAGATCCATCGTCTCATAATAGAATAGCCTAGTTCGAGTGTCGGTGAGGTGGAGGATGCGGATCGTGGGTAATCCGCATCCTCCATGCTGCCACCTAAACAATCCTTCGCAAAAAACATGCTCCATCCGGAATCAAGGATGGTGCCGGGAGGACCGATCATCCCCGCAGCTCCTCCACATAGCCCGCCGCAACTGGTCAGAAGATGACATCATACACCAGCCGGAATCCACGAGCAGGTTGCGGAAGAAAATCCTTCAGTACCGAGAGATGATCGCGGTAAGCCTGATTGAGCACATTGTCGCAGTGTATGCTGATGTGATGTACCGCGCTGCCCATTGGAAGGCGGATTCCCGCTCCGATATTCAGGACGCCGTAGCCGGCCGTTGGATTCTCGCCGACTCCGAGCCGATCCTGCGCCGCAGAAAGACGCCACTCGATGACGCCGGAATACTTGTTGTCGAGGTAGTTCAAACGCAGAAGCCCCTTCATTGGCGGAGTAAATGGTAGCGGAGTAACGCTGTCTTTGACCGAAGAGGAATTGACATAGCTTGCACTCGCGGTAAGGGCCAGGTGCTCGACTATCTGTGCCGACACACTCGCCTCCGCGCCATAGAGCCGCGCATCGGTCTGCGCAAACTGGCGGTACGGGTAATTCGGCTGCTGCGTCGTGTCGATCCCTCCGGGAGCGTAGCTGTAGAGATAATTGCTGATCAGATTCAGAAACGGTGAAACCTCAAATGAGAAGCCAGAGAAACTTCCCTTAATTGAGGCATCAATACCAATGCCTGTCTCTGGCACAAGATTCGAATCTCCCAGCATGAACGCACCCGTAGCATCGTCCGCACCATAGGCAAATAGCTCCTGCATCGTCGGAGCCCGGAAGCTGCGGCCCACGCTGAACGACCCGGTAAGCTCCGGCGAAAGCTTCTGAATAATACCGATCGATCCGGTCAGTGCGTTCGCCGTCCGGGACTCGTTGAAATTGACAAACTCCGGAAGTGTCGAACCGGGTGAGGCAAAAGTAGCAATCTTGTTGTAGTCATACCGTACCGCACCCTCGAAGCGCGTATTCTCACTGGCCGCGTATTCCTCGTAGAGATAGCCGGCGATACCAGTTGTGAGCGAATTCGGACCGAGCGGTTGCAATCCATCGATTGTCAGGTTATCGAAGTTCGTCCAAAGGCCGAGTGTCCCTTGCCAGTTGCCCATCGGCTGTTCGATGAACTGCAACGTCGCATTGTAATTATTCTGGTGGAAGTGATTCTGTTGAAACTCAGAGAAACTTCCAGTCGGATTCCCTGCTGAATCTACATCCGGGCCGGTCGGATGCTCGGAATGCTCGTAGTCGACAGTGTTCGCATTGA
>JADGPZ010000244.1 GCA_017882165.1 Candidatus Kapaibacterium sp. | reverse complement strand
ACGACCTGAATGCCGAGAAGGCCGCGTTTGTGCAATTGATCGACCGCGTTGTAGCACGCTCGGCCAACTCGGAATGGCCGATCCATCCGTTCTTCGGCAAGCTTTCACGCGATCAATATGGGAAGCTCGGTTACAAGCATACGGATCATCATCTGAAGCAATTCGGGGTATGAAAGTGCCGGACGGGCGGAATTATCGACTGACGCCATTTCGTTTCTATTTTCTCACGAAGCAGGAGGTCCTTATGTTGCGAAGAAGTATCATTGCTGTTGCGATATTTTCACTCATCGAAAGTCAATCCATTAGCGCCAAAGCCAACGGTGACACGCGAGCTGCCGTCGCGCATGTTAAGATCGAAAAGGACGCGAAGCCGTTCGATCCGCAGAAGCTGATTGGACTCAGTCTCGACACAGTGCGAATGTTTTTCGCATCGATCGGACGGGTGACCGAAGAGCCGGTGGGTGGCGAAACACATCTACATGTACTCGCGCCCGACAGCCTGTCGCATGGTGTCAAGCCATCGGAGGCGGATGCCATTGTTGGCAAGAACGGCACGCGGGCATTCACGGCGACTTTCTACAAGCTCCCGCCGGAGGCGCTCAAGAAATTCACCGGCCACGATTTCGCCGGCGGTAAGATACTCAGTTTCTCGGGCGAGCTTGACTACCCGAACATAACCGCTCACGTCGAGATGAACGCGAAGACCGGGATGTTCTCGATGGCCTGTCGGGCGAAGTAACTCGCACTGTCATCCACGCGAACGCGGGGATCCAGGCCGCACACTTCGTCAGACCTAACTTGGATTCCCGCTTTCGCGGGAATGACAGATTATCTCGGCGCTTCAACAATATCTCTTACCTCCAAAATCGGCTTCTCATAGCCGCGAGAAGAGACGTGTATCATCGCCAAACCAAGCTCCCGCAGCGTCGAAACCGTGCGCGGCGCGAGGAGACGTAGCATCGGATAAAGCCACGTGAGATACTTGTAATATTTCAACGTGCGCTTCAGACCCGGTGTCGGTTGCAGGAAGCCCGGACGAAACGCGAAGACTCGCTTGAAGGGCAACTTCATCAGGTCGTTCTCGGTCTTGCCCTTCACGCGCGCCCACATGACCCTTCCGTGCTCCGTGCTGTCCGTCGCCATCCCAGAGATGTAGCAGAAGGTCATGTCAGGATTGAGCGTTGAAAGCGTCCGGGCAACGCTGATGGTCAGATCATACGTGAGGCGGCGATACTCATTCTCCTTCTTGCCAACCGAGGTAACTCCAAGGCAGAAGAAGCACGCATTATATCCAGCAAGCTCTGACTCGATAGGGGAGAGGTCGAAGAAATTTTCATGCACCACCTCTTTGAGCTTCGGATGACTCATTCCGGTTGGCCTTCGAGTAAGCACGAGCACCCGCTCGACATCCGTATGCAGCAGCGCCTCGTGCAGCACGCCTTCGCCAACCATGCCGGTCGCGCCGGTGAGGATTATGTGGAGTTTCATGCTTCCGACAACAATTGGTGTGCCGGAAGCATCAACTAAAACGTGGAATCATCGGGTCTGTAGTCGGCGACTATTTCTTCCAATCCACGCTCCCTTGCGCGGCCACCACGCCATTATTCTTATCCACAACCCACACAGGAGCAGAGACGGAAATCGTCGTGGGGGTCGAGGGATTGGCGCTCACGATTGCCAGCGCAGATCCACTTCCTACCGATATGACTGCGAGTTGGCTACCGTCGGGGGACCATGCAGAGAGGGTTTCGTTATCGGGACCGCTCGTCACCTGCTTCAGACCTGTCCCATCCGCTCCGATCGACCAGATGTGGCCATTCATTTCAAACGCGATCTTCGCTCCGTTCGGACTGACGGAAGGAAATTGGGGTGTTGTTAATCCGCTACCGATTGGAATGATCGTTTTGAAGTCTTTGTCCACCTTGAATAATCCCTGCGCAAGCGGAGTCCAACTTGAGAGGCTATATGCTGTGATGGTCCCGGACAATACCAACGAGCCATCCGGACCCCAACTCGCATCCCACATACTATCGATGTAGTACGCAGCGACGCCACTTGAAGTGTAAACCATTGTGCCGAAGTGAGTGCCCAGTGTGGCGCCCAGATCTTCATAGTAATTAAAACTCACGTATCGCCCATCAGGAGACATCTTCGGGTGCGCCGGGACACTCTCGATAGATCCCTTGAGATCGATGATCGTCTGCTGGTTCGTGCCATCGAGCGAGGAGACGACGATTCGTTCTGTTCCGGTTGTGCTGAAATTCCAGTTCGTGGCCCAGATGATGCGTCCGCCGGGTGCAAAGGATGGCTCATCACCATGGAACAGAACAGAACTCGAATTGCTGCCCAGAACAGCATCTGCGACCTCGTCGATCGGCTGGTCGAAGATTAATGTGCCGGAAGAACTCGTAGTCGAATTCGGAGCCGTGCTGGATTTGCAGCCCAGACTCATGCAGATAAGAGATACAGCGAACAGTTTGAAGACAGCGGTACGCGACATGATTGATAAATAATATGGGACTTGCCCTATTCAGAAGGCGATGGATGCCGACATCGGGTCCATTGTTTACGGTCGTTCGTGACTGCCAACACTCCGGGCCGCACATCGTTCAGGGGACGAGCGCAAGGTGGCGCTGGTGACTTACGTGAGTTCGCCGGTTTGCTTCAA
>JADGPZ010000148.1 GCA_017882165.1 Candidatus Kapaibacterium sp. | reverse complement strand
TTGAGGGTCCGGTCGGCGTGGTCGTCTTACACTGCGAAAAAAGCACACCGAATGTGAGAAGCGCGAGGAGCTTGAGTAGCTTCATCTTGAGTACTTTTGGTATTGCGTTCAGAAAATATCTTTCCGTAGAACGATACTTCTCTGGGGTAGTTCGGCAAGCGCTAAGGCATGCGCGGAGTCTTTACGTGAGCAGGAGATGAAGATGTCAGCCATTGCGCAGCAGCAACCTGCAAAAATACGGGACTTGGCGAAGGGCGGCGTTAAATCCTGCGCAACCTCAGGGCTTGAATTGCGTTCTTCACAAATCCATCGGATTCCATTAACACGCGGGTTGCTTCTTCGTTCGAACAGCTTGCAACCTCAATGATGATCGCTGTTTTCACATGCCCATCGGTCTGAGTGAGTAGTTCTTTTGCCCGATCGTAGTCGCAGCCGGTCGCGATCATGACAATCCGTTTCGCGCGCTCTTCGAGCTTCCGATTTGTAAGCTGAAGATCGACCATCATGTTCTCGTAAACCTTCCCGAGCCGGACCATTGCTGTGGTCGTAAGCATCGTCAGCACCATCTTCTGAGCGAGCGCGGACTTCATTCGGGTCGAACCCATGAGCACTTCCGGTCCAACGACCGGGCAGATCGTCTCACTCAGATACGGGTACTCAACTGATTCTCGGGGATTCGTCGTGAGAAGAACCGTGTAGGCCTGAAGCTCGAATGCATGTTCGAGCGCACCAAGCACGAACGGCGTTCGCTTGCTGGCTGCAATCCCGATGATCATATCGCTTGACGTAATTCCTGCCTCGCTAATCGCATTCGCACCGGCCTCAGGTTTGTCTTCGGCTCCCTCTTGCGAGTGGAACACCGCCGCATGGCCACCAGCAATAATCGCCTGGACGATCTCTGGGTCGGTCCCGAACGTTGGAGGGCACTCCGCAGCATCGACGATTCCCATTCGTCCGCTTGTCCCTGCGCCGACGTAGAAGAGCTTACCGCCAGACTTCAGCCGCCTAACCAACTCCTCTACCACCGATGTGATGTGCGGAATTTCAAGTTCTACCGCGCGAGCAACCTTCTCGTCTTCTGAGTTGATGAGCCGCAGAATTTCTTCGGCCGTCATTTCGTCCATCTTCATGGAAGCAGGATTCCGCTGTTCCGTCGCGAGAACCTTAACTTCATCGAATAATGCGCGGCCTTTCATGATGAATAGATGTTAAAAAGAGCAAAGAAGAATTTACGTATCGGCATATACTATTTATAAATGCCGGTTTGTTCCACGTGGAACGATCCCGTCCGGCTGACGGCAACCATGAGGATGGCCGCGTCGGACGGCGTCACTCCAGGCAACCGAGAAGCCTGACCGACGGTGCCTGGCCGCACCCTTGAAAGTACTTCGCGGGATTCCTTGCTGAGTGCTCTCAGAGTTGCATACTCGAACGTGAGCGGTATCAACTTTTCCTCACTTTTCGCCAGTCTTAGAATCTGGTTCTGGTGCTGCTTCACATATCCTTCATAGGCAATTTCAGTCTCAACGAGTTGCAGGATGTCGGGTCGTGGAAGCAGGATTTGCTTGATACGCTCATCCTCGCTATTCGTCAGAAATGCCTCGAATGTGTCCTGCCTCGCCTTGATCCGGCTCTTGACACTGTCTCTCACCAGCGGGCTTGAACTCACCGTGACACGCTCGGTTTCCGCCCAGGCGAGTGCAAGATTGATAAGCTCTTGCTTCTCGCGGGTTCTTAGAAGCACCTCACGAGAAATCAAGCCATATTGATGTGCCTTTTCGGAGAGACGGAGGTCGGCGTTATCCTGCCTGAGTAGTAGCCGATGCTCAGCGCTGGAAGTGAACAATCGGTATGGCTCCTCCTGGACCTTGCTGATGAGGTCATCCACCATGACTCCGATGTATGCTTCCTCACGGCCAAGCTTGAACGCAGGTTTCCCAAGGATTTTCGCGGCGGCGTTGATTCCGGCTACTAAACCCTGCCCGGCAGCCTCTTCATAGCCTGAGGTCCCATTTACCTGTCCTGCAAAATACAGTCCCTCGATCTGCTTGCTTTCCAGAGTATGATGAAGCTGGTAGGCAGGGAAATAGTCGTATTCGACAGCGTATCCCGGACGGAGCATTTCTACGTGCTCTAAGCCTCGGATTGTTCTCAGTGCAGCGAGTTGCACGTCTGCGGACAGGCTGGTGGAGAAGCCATTAACATAAACAACGTCACCATCTGCTTCCTCCGGCTCCAGGAAGATGTGATGGGAAGACTTATCTGCGAATCGGACGATTTTGTCCTCGATCGAGGGACAATACCGTGGCCCCTTGCCTTGAATCCGGCCTGAGAACATCGGTGAATCCCCAAAGCCGGTAGCCAGGACATCATGTGTGTTCTGCGAAGTTTCCGTGATCCAGCAGCAGATCTGATTAACCGGAAGGCGCTTTGTGCGTGTGGAGAATGGAATGACCGTGGAATCTCCGTCCTGCTTCTCCAACCCGGAAACGTCAATAGACTTTAGCGATACTCGAGGTGGTGTGCCAGTCTTGAGTCTGGCACTATGAAGCTTGAGCAAACCCTCCGGCTTGGTGTTGAGTACTGAGGCTTTCTCGCCATACCGCCCGCCCGCCAATTGGCTGAGACCGGTATGCATCACGCCATTCAGGAATGTCCCGGCGCCGATGATTACAGCCTTAGCTCGCAACTTCTGGCCATCCGCAAGAACTACGCCGGCTACATGCCCATTCTCGATCCAAATCTTCTCGACGGAGCCTTCGACAATGAGATCGGGGTCAAGCTCGCGCAGCCTGCGTTGCGCCACGATGGGGTACTGGCTGCGACTTACTTGCGACCTTGGGGACCAGACCGCCGCCCCCTTCGATCGGTTCAGCATTTTGAATTGGAGAGAGCACTCGTCAGTGATGAGGCCCATCAGTCCGCCCAAGGCATCTATCTCCTTAACGACTTGTCCTTTCCCGGTGCCACCTACCGCAGGATTGCATGACAGCGCTCCGACGGTCTCGGCCGACATAGATATCAGCCGAACGGACAAACCTGCGCTATGGGCCGCATTCGCAGCCTCAATGCCAGCATGACCGCCGCCCACCACCAATATGTCTGCGAAGTGTTCCACGTGGAACGAATTTAGTTATGAAATAGTGAAGAATAAAGAATAGCTCACTTCCCTATGCACATTTTGCTAAAGATGTGATTTAGGCTGTCATACGAGAGGTTCATCCCGAGCATCTCCGCAAGTCCAGAGCAGGCAAGTCTAAGCTCTTCTGCCAGAATGACAGGCTCTGTGTCAAGATTCACCGCCTGAAGCCTTTCTTTGATTCCTTCAAGTCGCGATTTCTCCGAATCACTCAGCGCCACAAGACTCAACTCCGAAGACCGCTCCCGAAGTTCACCCGTAAGCCAGGCATGGAGCAATTCCAAGCCTTCACCAGTCCTCGCGGACAATCTGAGACCCTCGGTCCAATGATCGAGGTCAATCTTATTGTGAAGTAAAACCGAACCGTTTTGAAGCGTAGGAAAGCGATCGATCGGCTCCGTCAGACGAAGTGAAATATCGGCATGCCGCGCCGCAATCCTCCCAAGTTGAATGCCGCGCTCTTCAAGCGATTCAGAAGTAACGCGAGTCCCGGCCGTGTCGATCAGCTTTACACGGAATCCATCGACATCGATGAACGCCTCGACATAATCGCGTGTCGTGCCAGGCACTTCACTGACGATGCTTCGCTCAAAGTTGAGCAGGGCATTGAAGACGCTGCTCTTACCTACATTCGGCGGACCAACCAACGCCACTGTAAAGAACCCCGCGTTGCTGCGCCGATTAGCGCTATCGCGAATAAGCTGCTCTAATGATGATGTAACGGATTCAAGGCGCTCAGCAAAATCTTTGATTTCGATGTGGTCGGACTCGCCAAAGTCAATTTCGGCATCAACCAATGCTATCAAGGAGATCAGGCTATCGTAGGCGCTCCGCAATCGCTCGAACTTCTCGTGTACAGCAAGCTCAGCACCGCGCAATTCATGCTCAGATTGTGCGTCGGCCTTGATCGAGATGAGTTCAGCTTCTTCGATGCCGATCTTTCCATTGAAGAATGCACGCCGCGAGAATTCTCCAGGTTCGGCCTGACACGCTCCGTTCACAACGAGTAGATCGAGTATCTGCCTTGCTATGACTGGAGATCCATGTGGAGTAATCTCGCAAAGGTCCTCGCCGGTAAACGAGCGCGGTGCCCGATGGATATGGACGACGACATCATCCACATCCGCAATCTCGGTGTAAACCGCACTCGCCGACCGAGCGGACCATACTGCCTCCGGCTCGCTTACAATCCGCGACATAATTGCAATCGCGTCCGGCCCGGAAATCCGGACAATCGCCAGCGCACTACGGCCTTCCGGCGTGGCGATGGCAGCGATGGTGTCGTGAAATTGGCTGAGCGACATGGCACAATCCTAAGTCACGCCGCCAAACAAAAACTCCCGGAAGCGTGGAAGTGCTTCCGGGAGTCATTGAAACTGATATTGCGAAGTGCTACTTCTTCTTCCCGCCTGGCAGACCCTTACCCGAGTACTGCTGCTGCCGAGACGCCCGCTGCGTCTTCTCCATGTCCTGAAGTTTCGCCATGATGCCTCCGCCTTTTTTCGGGTCCTTCTTCATGTCCTCGATATTCAGCGGCGTTGCAATCTTCGTCAGATAGAACTGCTGAAGCAGCCCGAAGATATTGAACATGAAATAGTAGAGCGCGACACCTGATGGCAGGTTATTGAACATGAAGAGGAACATGAACGGCATGATGTATGCCATCATCTTTTGCCGTGGGTCGGTCACCATGAAGAACTGCTGCAGGAACATGGTGGCGACGAGGAACAACGTGAGACCGCTGATCGCATCCGGCAGCAGCGGGATGTTCTTCCCAAGATGGATCACGAAATCCGGTGCGGAGAGATCGTTGATCCACAGCGCGAAGGGCGCCTGCCGCAACTGGATCACGTTCTTGAGTACCTGATAGAGTGCAAAGAGGATCGGCATCTGAAGCAGCATCGGCAGGCAACCTCCGGCGGGATTCACGCCGTAGGTCCGATACAGCTTCATTAACTCCTCATTCATCTTCTTCTGGTCTTCCTTGAACTTCTCTCGTAATTCGGTGACCTTCGGCTGCAACACCTGCATCTTGCGCATCGAGCGCATTTGTCCGGTCGAGAGCGGGATCGTCACCAGCTTGATGACGATCGAAAACACGATGATGACTAATCCCCAATTGGTGAAGAATCCATGCAGCCACAAGAAGAACGGCATCAGCAGATGGACCGCGATCGGCCGCACCACCGGCCAGCCAAAATACATCGACTGTTCCAAACCCGCGTTCAGCCCTTCGATGCGATAGTACTCGAGCGGACCGAAATAGAGATTGAAGGCAAGAACTTCTTTTGATGTGCGGCCGATCGGGACGTTGATCGAAGCCGTGTACTTGGCGACGACTCCGCCATCCGCCGCCGGCACGGCAAGCCCCGCAAGCTGCGCGCCGATAGCCTTCGGACTGACCGGCATCATCGCTTGCTCGAAGTATTGCGTCCGCATCCCGGCATACGTGATATCGCCGTTCACGGGCTTGGTTGTGGACTGACCCGATTTCGAAACGGTCAGATCCTCCAGCTCTCCGGCAATCCCCGCGAACACTTTTGCATTCGTGAGTTCGTCAGCGCTTCGCTTCTCCAGGAAGGGAAGCGGATTATCGAGCGATGCGGTGTAGTGATAGCCAGAGACAGAATTCTCAAGCCCGTTCAGTTTGTACTCGATGCCGATCAGATAATCCTTACCACTAAAGTGGAAGACTTTTTCGATGAAGCGGCCGCCATCCAATTGATAGATCGCCGAGAAGCTGACACTGTCGCCTTCCGAAAGCGTGAGGGACTTCGGGTCGAGCGTGAACGGGAAGTCGTTCGTCTGTGCCGTCTTGCCATCACTGGCGACGAAACGAAGATTGATGTCGGCGCCGTGATTCTCCGCGTGGTTGACGAGATCGAGCGGCTTCTTCTCCCAGGTCAGATACTGCTTGAGGATAAAGCTTGAGATCGCGCCGCCGTGCGAAGAGATTTGGGCGGTGAAGAGTGGAGTCTCGATGGTCTTGAATACTTCCGGGGCAGTTGCGGCTGACGTGAAAGCGGTCGAGCGCTCTTCGTGGAGCGTATCGGTCCTATAGGACGGATTGATCCTATTCGTCGTATCGGCAGGTGGCGCAGTGGCTGCGGCCTGGCTTCCAGCCTTCACTGTATCCGCCGCCACCGGCTTGGGCCGGTTCTTGGCGATTTTCGCCTGTTGCTCGCTCATCATGTAGAGCCAGCCGGCGAAGATGATAAAGATCAGCACAATGCCGATCGTCGTTGATTTTGTTGAGTTCATTTTAGCGTGCCGGAAACGCCGGGTTCGGGGAGAAGGTTTGGTAAAGCGATCGGCATCGGCACGAATCAGCCGCCGAGTGTGTCACGAATCGCAGGAATTACGATCTTTTACCCCATTGCTACCTGATTCTCCCGATCCAGAAATGAGTTGCGCAGTCCAGAGCCACAGAACGAGTCGGTCTTACGCGCGTAAACTGGCGCTGCTGGCGCTCGTGCTGCTTTTCCCAGCGTCGCTCATGGCGCAGCCGATTGCCTATCTTCTTCCCGACATTGGCACCCCCGGAATGAACACGTACATGGAGATCGTCGGGATGAACAATACCTTCGGCAGTTTCGGAGTCGACAGCATTTACGCCAACAATCCCGGCGATGGTGTACGAGTCGTTTGTGTGAATCCTGCCGACACGAATTTCGTCAAGTTCGGCCCGTGCGTTGTAAGCTGGAATGGCCGGATGATCTCGATGCAGGCATTCGTCATGCCGTGGGTGCAAGTGAATTCAAGCGACTGGCAAACCGGGATCAGGATTCCGATCCGCGTTCAGATTGGCAATGTCTGGTCGAGTATCGATTACTTCTATATCGTCAAGCCGCAAACTGTGGGTGTGCTAAACATTCCTGGACTGCTCGGCTCGGGCGGCAAATATGGCAAACGTTCGCGGCGCGGCGCGATGATCGTCGATAGCATTACACTCAACGGCGTTGGAACATACGGCATCAGTACGATAGACTGTGACCCTGTGACACCGGGGAATCAGGGCTACCTACCGCCGGTGCTCATCAGTCTCGGCCCGGTGCGAATGGCCGCAACTGCGAAGCTCGATGTGAGCGGTGTCGGCGTCGATGCCGGTCCGGGCGGCGGTGGTGGTGGCAATGGATTGACGTGCGGAACCCGTGGAGGTAACGGCTTCACGGGCGGCGGTGGGGATGGCACATGGTTTTCCGGTTGCGGCGATCGCCCGGCCGGAGCCGGTTGTGGCATGAACCAGAACGCGCTCAACAACGCGCCCGGTGGCCAGTCAAGCGCCAAGAATGAAGGCGGCGGTGGTGGGACAGGTCTTGCGTTCGGCTCCGGCGGAGCAGCGGGAGGAGCGGGTACTTTAGGCGGCGGCAATCCTGGCTACGGCGGTGGGACGGGTGGACCACAAGGCGATGCACCTCCGAAGCAAGGCGGAGGTGGCGGCGGCGGATTCGCAACCGCCGGAGCCAACGGGGGAGTCGGGCAAGGGTAGCGCTCGGGAGGACACGGGGATGGAAATCAAGAGCTGGTACCGGTTGCCGGCGGCTCGGGTGGCGGCGGAGGAAATGTCAACGGAGCATCCGGCACGTCTGGAGCAGGGAGTGGCGGAGGAGCTGGAGGGTGCCTCGCGATCGACGGGATGACGCTCTCCATTTCCAACATCGTGTCGCAAGGCGGACTCGGCACCAACGATTCGGGCAGCGATGATAATGGCGCCGGTGGCGGCGGAAGCGGGGGAGCGATCACGCTCGGTGGCAAGATCTCCATCGGGCATCCGTTCGCAGATGTTCGGGGCGGCGGCGGCGGCTTGGGCACTCCAAAAATGAGCGGCCAGGATGGCGGCGTCGGGGGCTCCGGACGCGCGCGGTTTGATGGGTTGATCACAACGGCCTCCTCCGTCACGCCAACAGATGCGAGTCGATATCAAGGCCCCT
>JADGPZ010000147.1 GCA_017882165.1 Candidatus Kapaibacterium sp. | reverse complement strand
CGTCAGCGTCAGCGAAAGCGAACTCGTCGCGCCGAAATTGCGCTGGATGGTCTTGTTGCCATACGCATCGGAGTAGTATGACTGTGAATAAGTGACGCCATACGAGACATTCCACTTTGGCCGGAATGGCACGCTGACAAACGGACCCGGAAAGTAGCCACCCAGCATAAGTGCGCGCTCGTCGTCCGGACTCGTGATGTTGAACATGCGGCGCAGCGAATCGTAGTTATCGCCTTCGATCGTTGTCGCACTCGAAAAACTGCCGCTCAGTCCAAACCAAACGTTCGTTGGTCGAAGATAGCCTTGCTTCAGACTGATCAGCGTGGCATTGGTGCTATCGCTTCCATAAGAGTTTGCTGGGTAGAACGAATAGGTCACATTGCCGCTCATCGAGAGGAAAGTCCCGATCGCGGATGATGTCGAGATTGTAAGCGGACTCAGAATTTTGTTTGCCAGGTTGTACCCGGTCGATGCATTGAGATTGAGCAACTGCAAGTGGTCGGTCGTCGATGAGTCCTTCGTGACCTGATGCTCGACCTTTGCTTCGAAGTTATTACCGAGGCTCAGCCCCAGTGTCTCCGATTTCCCGAGACCGACAATCCCGCCGTTCATCTCACCATCGTAGATGTTGTAGTACTGCTGCGTGTGAGTCGTCGGATCGGTGTAAGCAACGTAGTTCTGATTCGAGAGATCAGGGTGATACTGGAAGCTGATTGAGGGCTGGACGGTATGCCGGATCGCCTGAATGCCGAATGCGCCTATGTTCGCGATGCCGTATAGCGTCGTTGAGACGCCAACACCCATGTTGTAGTTGTAGAGGCGTTGGAATCCATTCGTTGTGTCCTGCGTGTAAACAGTCGTAGTGTCATTCTTTCCGGTTGCAGTATCAAATGCGATTTGAGTGCCATAGACACGATGGTGCTGATGGAACAGCCACGCTTCTGAATAGCTGAAGCTCGGGTTGACCGTGAAATGTCCAAGTTTCGGAGAAATCCCGATCGAAGGGTTGTGAAGCACGCCGTATTGCTCGGATTGAAACCAGTGGCTCGTGTCTGTCGGCACTGGGACGCCACCGCCAATGTGCCGGCTCACCTGGCGTGATGCGCTTAAGTTATAGCCGATCCCCAGCGAGCTGAGCGTAGGATTCGAATTCTCACCATCGGTGGAGGCAAATGGATACCAAGTGGACTTAGAGAAATTCAGCGATGGGCTTGTCTCGTCGTAGCTACTATTGTTGAGATTCTGATTGCGGTTGTAGTCAATGCCGAGATTCATCCCTAAGTCCGACCATCCGGTGTTGAAGCTTGCGCTGCTACTCACGTTTTGCGTATAAAACTGTTGCTGGTTCTGCGCGTTGTTCTGAAAGTACTTATCAGTCTGAAAGCTGAGATTCGCAGCAAGAGCCGTTTCATAGCCAAGAATGAGATTCGGCAAAGCTGCTTGGACCAGCCAATTCGTATCATATGGATCGACGCTATTGAATCGCGTCACACCGTACCCAAGGTGGATGCTCGCAGGGCCGTTGAGCAAATACTTCTTCATCCATTCGAATCTGAAGTCGATGTTGTAGCCACCCTTGGTATAGATATCAGACTGTGCCGCGGCATCGAGATAATCGTTGATGACCCAGTAATAGCCGAGATGGGTGAGGCCATAGCCTCGCTCGCCGGTCGTCTGATAATTGGGTGGAATAATGCCTGAGTGGCGCCCGCCGCCATGATTCGGAAAGACTCCGAAGGGCAGCGCGAAGATCGGAACATCTGCCACATAGAGATACACCGGCTCGGCAAAGATCTGGTCCTGCATGACGACCTTCATCTTTGGCGACTCGAAATAATAGTGCGGCACCGCAGCATCGCATGTTGTGTAGCGCCCGTTCTCTACGAACAATGTTTGCGGCGCGACCTGCTTGATCTTCTCGCCGTAGTAGAATCCCTGGTCGAGTTCGGTCGTGCCAAGTTGTACGGTTCCGTGCTTAGTCTTGAAATTGTAGACGATGACCTCGCCCTCGTAGGTCGTTGGGCCTTCTGAGAGCTTTGGCGCACCACGCGATTTCGTCCGGTTCGTATCGCGGATGATTCGTCGCCGTACCGCCAGCGAGGCATTCACAACGGAATCTACATCGGCACTGTAAGCAGTCATCGTACTTCGCTGAAAATCCATTACGATCGTGTGGGCATCCAACTCTCGATTCTGGAACTGCACGACGGCATTGCCAACAAGAGTCATCTTCTTCGCCGCCACGCCAAACGTCGTTGAGTCTTTTGCGGTATAGCGGACGATCGTATCGACATCCCCCCGGACAGAGTCCGCAGAGACATACAACGAGTCCGGCAACTCGAATCCGGGCCGCACTTGCTTCGGCGCGGGCGCTTTCTTCGATGTGTCGCTCGTACTTGCAACTTGCGCGAGGACCGGAGCCGGAAGCACTAACGAGATCACAAATAAGAAGTGGCACAGCCGTTCTCGGCTGTTAGTCGATCTTTTAGATCGACTCAATCTACGCGGACTGAAAGTCCGCGTCACAGCCGAGAACGGCTGTTCCACTTTCTTTCGAATCATCATACGTAGTGTGGTTTCATCTTATACTTGATCGGATCCTCCTCTCCGGCCATCGCAAAACCACGCAGGCGAAGGGCGCAGCTATCGCAGACGCCACACGCAATGTCTTCAGACTGATAGCAGGACCACGTCCGCTCGATCGGCGCACCAAGCCGGATCGATTCCCGAACGATCTCACTCTTGTGCTGATCGATCACCGGCGTCACGATTCGAATTCGGGTGTCTGGCTTCGTGCCAAGCGCAATGGCGTGTTCGTACGCATCAAAGAACGACCGCCTGCAATCGGGATACCCGGAAGAGTCTTCTTCGACCGCGCCAATATAGATCGCGCCCGCTCCGATGACCTCCGCCCAGCTTGCCGCGATGGCGAGGAAATTCCCATTGCGAAATGGAACGTAGGAACTCGGCACTTCCGTCGCCGCGAGATCGGCCTTCGTAACATCAATGCCGGAATCCGTCAAACTCGATCCGCCGATCTCCCGCAGAAATTCAATATCGACGACCAACCGCTCGGAAATACCGAGCGCATCGGAAACCTCCTGAAACGCGCGCAGCTCGCGCCGCTCGGTCCTGTGCCGGTAGTTCAGGTGGAGCGCGGCGATGCCGTCCGACTCATTGCGAGCAATTGTCGCACTAAGGGTCGAGTCCATGCCACCAGAGAGTAAGACGATTGATTTCATGGCGGTTGGCGCGGAAACAGATGCCTACAGCAGACCAGATACTTCCGCGTAGGTCCGTTCCGTCTCCTGAATACGCACGCGAAGCTCGCGTAAATGTTTCATGGACGCGCCCGCGAAGGTTACGCGAAGCCGCTCGAAAAACCAGCGGGCAATGTTCTCGGCTGTGGTCGGCCAATCGACGTAGACGGCTTTGAGGCCGCTCTCTCGCATGAAGTCGCAAATCAGCGTGTCCGTGCGGCTGCAGAGGAACGCGTGATCGATCTCGGCGACCAGTGGATCGACCAGTTCTTTGAGATCGAAGTAGTCGAGGACCATGCCGCTCTCGAGCGGCTCACCGGCCAGTTCGATCCACATCTGGTACGAGTGCCCGTGCACGTTCCGGCAGCCGCCTTCGTGCTCCGGCAAACGGTGCGCCATCTCCCAGCGGAAGTCTTTTGCGATTCGGGTTAACATTGTAGTTCTATTCGTGCCAATCGGCCCTATTGAATCGCCTTCTCTAACTTTGTGATCGTGATTCTGTCCGAGGCAGGCACAGACTCCTCCCCTTTCGTATACTTGGCCACGACATTGGAGTGCAGCCCACCGCGAGCTGTAAACTCGCCCGTGACTTCCAGCCACCTGGGATCGAGCGCACTGGCAAGGTCCTCGAGCATTTCGTTGATCACGGCCTCATAGAAGATGCCGCGATTGCGAAAGCTAAGAAAGTAATACTTGAGCGCCTTCAGCTCGACACAGAGTTGATCCGGCACGAAGACGATGGTGATCTCGCCAAAATCCGGCAAGCCCGTCACCGGACACACAGAAGTGAACTCCGGATTCGTGTGTGTGACGACGTAATCCCGGTTCGGATACGGGTTTGGAAAAACGACGAGTTCTGGTTTGGTTGATGTCATACTCCTCTTAGTACTTCGGGCCAAATTAACTTATGTAATTGCGTTTGCAGTCGCACTGGAAGCCGATCTTCAAGTCTCCATGCTGCCAGATCGGTAAGTTCGATCCTGCCATGCACCGGCGAGAAGAGGATGGTGCCGGGACCACCTCCCGCCCTCTCCTTCTTTAGGAGGGGGAGTTGTGAGGCCGCCCAATCGTAGTCCTCACGCGAGCCGATAACGAACTTCACTTCGTCGTGCGCAGTCAAATGTTTGATGTTCTCATGTCGGTTGCGCTTCATCATGCCGGACGTGGGCGTTTTGAGATCGACGATGCGCTTCACCCTCGGATCGACTCGCGAAATGTCGACATGACCACCGGTTTCGATCATCACGTCATAACCGTTCCGCAGAAGATTGTCCATCAGCTTGTACACTCCCTCCTGCTCCAGCGGTTCGCCGCCGGTTAGCTCGACGAGCTTGCAACCAAACGCCTCTACCCGCTGCATGATGTCTTCAATCGAGAAATCTTCGCCTTCGAAGAAGGCATATTCCGTGTCGCAATACGTGCAGCGCAGCCCGCAGCCGGTCATACGGATAAAGACGCATGGCTCGCCCGCTCGGGAGCCTTCGCCCTGAATCGAATAGAAGATTTCGTTCACGCGCAGCACGTCCGTCCGTTGCTTTTCGGACAGCGTGAGTGCATTCGGGGTTGCGATTTGAAGGATTTCAGTCACCAGAAACTGGAACGTGTGGCACCGGGAGTATACTCCCGGCGGCTATACTGGCTTGCCCACTATTGATGCCGCTGCCCGTCGAAGCCTGTCATTGATCGCGCGGCCAAGCCCGATCTCGGGCAACTCTTCTGCCAGGATCAGCGGCAAGCCCAGAGAATCAAGATAACGGATGCCGCCGAACAAGTGCTTGGCCGCAGTTCGCAGATCACCTTCGGGCGAAAGAACAATCTGATGTCGTGCCGGAACGCCGGCAATCTGGGTATGGAAGGTGATTACGCCGATTCGCTCCAAATCATATTGAGAAACATCAATTGGACCCAATGTGAGGGGCGTGCGTGGCGCATAATGCGACTGAAGCGAACCCGGTGCAAGCGGATTTGATGAGGCTTGAATTTGGAGCCGAACGGGACCAACCAGCGATTCAATCTCTTCGATGGCTACGCCTCCAAGCCGCAAGACGACAAGTTCGCCTTCTTGTTCGGTCACAATCGTTGATTCCACACCCACAGCGCACTCGCCGCCATCCAGAATATAAGGGATCTCGCCGCCGAGTTGATCGAATACATGGTGCGCGCTCGTGGGACTGACATAGCCAAACGGATTTGCGCTTGGGGCAGCCAGAGGGAAATCGAGCTGCGAAAGCAGATCGAGCGTCATTTCGTGATTAGGAATACGGATGGCGACGGAATCCAGTCCCGAAGTGACAATATCTGGAATCGTCTCTCGTTTCGGAAGCACGAGCGTGAGCGGTCCCGGCCAAAAGCGATCGGCAAGCGTGACGGCCCACTCGGGAAATGCCGCAACATAATTGGAGAGTTGCTCGCGCGATGCACCATGCACGATCAGTGGATCGAAGCGAGGCCGCCGCTTAATCTCGAATATCCGGATGACGGCATCCTCGTCGATCGCATTTGCAGCAAGACCATACACCGTCTCGGTCGGAATCGCGACGACTAAGCCCCGCTCCAATAGTGCGCGAGCTTTTGCGATGTCTTTTCCTATCTCGACGATCACGCCTGTTGCACGACCACGCGCGGCGTCACGGCCCGCTTATCGAGCAGGGCCGGCCAATAGGCAACGACTTCGCTCGGCTTGGGCCGACCACCGGCAAACCCGGTCACGCTCGGCGGACCGGTGAGAATCAGCGGAGCGATTTCCTTGCCAAACCGCTCGATCGACTTCTTGTCCTTGCCGCGCACTCCCCACTTCACGACGACCTCCTGCACTTCGTCAAGATCGACCGGTGTCAGTGGGCCGTGACACGAATTCACGCCGAGAAATTCAGTGCGTATTTCGTCGTACACACAGCCATAATCCTTCAGCCGGGTGCGCAAAATCTTATCGGCCAGACGGGCCTTCTCCATTGCATCGGGCCACGTGTAGGTGAGTGTTCCAAGGGCCGAGAAACCATCGTTGTAAGACATCGATACTTTGTAGAAGTCGGTGTCGGGCATGCCCTTGATGCTATGAACTCGGACCCTGTCCTTACCCGCATCTTCGATCTGAATACTCGTGAAATCCGCGATGCAATCAGGTGTGATGTAATCACGCGGATCGCCGATCTCATAGAGGAGTTGCTCGGCCACTGTTTGGCGTGAGACGCGCCCGCCGGTCTTCGGGTGCTTTGTAATGACGAATTCCCCGTTCGGATAAGCTTCCGCAATTGGGAAGCCAATGTGCGCCATATCGCGGACCGTCTTCCAGTCGGCAGAAAAATTACCTCCGGAGGACTGCGCTCCGCACTCGAGAATGTGTCCCGCCACGGTGCCGGCCGCAAGCCGGTCCCAATCGTCGGCCTTCCAGCCAAACTCATGGATCATCGGCGCAAGCGTCAGTCCGGTATCCGTCGTCCGACCCGTTACGACGATCTGCGCGCCCTGCCGCAACGCCTCGACGATCGGCCACGCGCCGAAATACACATTCGCCGAAAGCACCTGATCTCGAACCGTGCGCAGTGGCTCCCCCGTCTCCATGTTTTTGAGTCCATGTCCGGCGGCAAGCATCGGGTCGAGCCCATCCAAAATATTATCGCCGAGCACGATGCCGACCTTGATCGGGATGCCGCGCTTCCGCGCAACTTCGAAGATCGCGTCGCGGCATCCTTCCGGGTTGACTCCCCCGCCGTTCGTTATGATCTTGATGTTCTTCTCGACGATGTCCGGCAACACCGCGTCGATGACCTCGACCAGATCGCGCGCGTATCCCATGCGGGGGTCGCGCAGCTTCTGCTTTTGCATAATGGACATTGTGACCTCGGCCAGATAGTCCATCATCATGTAGTCGATCGGTGATTGGCTCGATGCACGGCGGATCTGATCGATCGGCGCACTTGGCAAGTCACCCCAAAATCCCTGCCCGGAGGCGATGCGTATGCTTTCTTTCATTTATGTTCCAGTTTCTTCGATGCACCTCATAACAACCAAAGTTGCATCATCGTCAAAATTTCCTGATTGAGTAAATTCTGCAACGGATTGCAGAGCGCGAAGCGTGAGATCGCGGGAGTTACCGAGATCGAGATTCTCCGCAATATAATGGGCGAGCCGGTCGTAGCCAAGATGCTCACCTTCCGGATTTCGCGCGTCTGTTATTCCGTCGCTAAAAAGTACAAGAACATCGCCGTGTGCGAGATCGAGCGTGATCTCCTCCATGGTCTGTGCCATGTCCGGCTGCCGAATCAGACCAACTGCAATGCCACGCGGCTGGTAAAAGCGATAGCTTCCATCAGCCAGCACATGCAAGAGCGGCGTATGTCCCGCTCGCGCGTACCGCACGCCCTTCTTCGTGAATGCGATGAGGCCCAATGTCACAAACGAGCGCCTGAGCGATGAGAGCGATGGCGAGTTGTGCATGAGTGCTTCGTTCGTACCTTCGAGCAGCGCGGTCATGTTTGCCATTACCGGCGCGAGCGCCTGTACGACGCCCTTCGTTTCGGCCATATAGATCGAGGCCGAAATGCCTTTGCCGGAGACATCCCCGATCGTGATCATCGGCGAGCCGTCCCACAGGATGGAGGAATCGTAGTAATCGCCGCCAACGTCGTACGCGGGGATACTGATCGCATAGATGTCGAATCCGGGCACGTTCGGGAATCGCTCGGGCAATAGGCTTTTTTGCATGAGCCGTGCGGCGCGGAGTTCGCCATCGAACTTCTGTTTCTCGATCGAATCCTGCAACAGACGGGCCGTTTCAAGTGCGAGCGATGCAACATCACTGAAGGCTGTCAGGACGGTCAGGTCATCCTCATCGAAGCCATCCTCTCGGTGTTTGGCAACGTATAACCCTCCGCGAACTTCATCTTTCCTCAGCAGTGGCACGGCGACCATCGAGTGGAGTGCCTT
>JADGPZ010000243.1 GCA_017882165.1 Candidatus Kapaibacterium sp. | reverse complement strand
CGATTTCTACGGAGACAATTTGTGCGCCTCCGAAGCCGAGGTGAAGGCCCATCCGGATCGGGTCGCAGCGTTCCGGACCGCCAGCGTGAAGGGCTGGGCCTACGCGCTCGCGCACAAGGAGGCAACGGTCGATCTGATCCTGAAGAGTTACTCTGTAAAAAAGAGCCGCGGCGCTTTGCTGTTTGAGGCAGAACGAACCGAAGCCTTGGTCGGGCGGCACGCCGGCCTAATCGGCGAGCAGGATCCCGCGCGCTGGCTAAGCATCGCCGCGACCTATCGCAAGCTCGGGTTGCTGACGGACGATAGACTGCCTACGGCACTGATCTGGGAAGGAAGCGACGGCAGCCAATGGCGGAGATTGATCCCCCTGCTGCTTCTGCCTGTCGGTTTGGCGATTGGGGCACTGGTTGCTTACCGAAACCGTCCCTTTCTGCGGCGCTTTTCGACCCGAATGAGCGCGCTTCCATTCTTCGCCACGATGGGGCGGCCACGGCTAAGCCTGATCATGTCGTTGCTGTTCATCGGCCTTAGCATCCCGATTCTCATTTTTATCCTGATCTACAATTACAACAAGAATTCCGCCGGGATGGTTTCGATCCTGAACGAAGCGATCGCACAGACCAGCCAGTCTAGCGTGGAACGCACGGAGACTTTAGTCGAGAATACCGAAGGACCACTGCGCTTTCTCGCGGAGGTGGCGGCCGCCGATCCAGGCTATTTCCGAACCGAGCAAAGCCGCGATCTGTTGTACCGTGCCCTAACCTCCGCCACGTATATCGACGCCGTATATGTCAGCTTCGATGATGGTTATCATCGCGTAGTCACCCGCATCGACGAGGACCGCAGACGTTCGGATCCTGCCATCCCCGCGGCCGCAAACTGGCACTCCAGCTATATCGATGCGATCACCTATGCGTTGCGCCGGACGCGCCATCGTACATTTTTCGACATATGGCCCCATCAGATCGGTAGCTATAATGTTGTCACCGAGACCGATCTTCGCACATTGCCCGGTTACCAGTCTGCCAAGACGACCGGGACGCTTGCAGTGACCGAACCCTCAATCAATCCCGATACCGGTTTTCCCATTATCTCCTTGCGCGTTCCAATATTCAGGGGCGTTGATTTCCTCGGCTGCGCATCAGCCAACATCACGATAGATGTCCTGTCGCGATTTCTCGACAAACACCGGACCAGCGCGCACAGCACTACACTGATCGCTGATAGTAACAGCGGAAAAATTATCGCGTTTCCAGACAAGCAGAAGGGCGTTCGCATAGAGAATGGGATACTTAAGATCGCAACAGTGACTGACGTTGATGATCCGAACGTGCGCGAGGCTTATCGCCAGCATTCCCTTGTCGGCAATGAAAGCTTCGTTTTCCGATCGCCGATAAACGGGGAGGAGTTAGTCGCCGCTTTCGCCAAATTCCCCGGTGGCTTCGGCCAGCCCTGGCAGGTCATCACGCTGACGCCGATCGACGATTTTATAGGTACGTTGAAAGCGACCAATCGGCTCATGATGCTGGTGATCATTATCCTCACCATGGTCGAACTATTCTTTATCTATTTCGCCTCTAGCCGACTGTCGCGACCAGTCGAAAACGTGTCGCGCCAATTGCAGGCGATTGAAAGTTTGGATTTCGAAGCGCTTGCTCGGCCGCCGTCGAAAATCCAGGAGATTGCAAAGCTAGAATCTGCGGCCTCTCTGCTGCGAACTTCGCTTAAATCGTTTTCTTCCTTCGTTCCGCTCGATGTGGTCCGCCAGCTCATCAAATCTGGCATCCCGCTGACTCTGGGAGTTGAGCCACGGTTCCTCACCGTGTTCTTTTCCGACCTAGAGAAGTTCTCCAGTCACTCTGAAGCCCTCGCCCCGAACGATCTTTTGGTGCAGATCTCGACGTATCTCGAACAGGTTTCCGGCGCGGTTTCGCATGAGGGAGGAACCGTTGACAAGTTCATCGGCGACGGCGTCATGGCTTTCTGGAATGCCCCGGTTCAACGTCCGGACCATGTTCTCCGCGGTTGCGCCGGCGCCTTGCGGGCGGCACGACGCATGGAGCGCGTCAACGATGTTTGGGAGGCAGAGGGACGGCCACGAATCCGCATCCGGATCGGGCTTAATTGTGCCAATGTGCTTGTAGGTAATATCGGCTCGTCGACTCGACTGAGTTACACTGCTTTGGGAGACGGCGTAAACGTCGCCGCACGACTTGAGGGCATCAACAAGTTGTTTGGCACCACCATCTGCATTAGCGATAGCATTTACGATCAAGTGCGGAGCGAGATATTGGTGCGGCCGCTGAAACGGGTCCAGGTGAAGGGCCGCAAGACTGAATTCATGATCTATGAATTGCTCGCCCTCCGCGCCAGCGACGATCCAGAACTTAGGATACGCGATCAGGACGAGCAATTGAGCGCGATGACGTGGAAAGCCTCGCAACTGATGCAGTCCGGCGATTTTCTTGCGGCAGAGCGCGCTTATCGTAGCATCTTGGAAAGTTTCCCCGGCGATCCTGTCGCCAGACTCCTGCTTAAAGAATGTGTGAAATGCCCTCCTGTTGTTCCATCCAATTCCACTTCGGAAGTGAGTGGATCAAACTAACCTTGGGCGCGGTTCTAAGCAACTTTCGTCGCGGCTGTCAGAGACAGGCTCGCCACTTCCGCTAATGGCACGAAACGGACCAATCGGGTCGGTCTGATGATGTCCGTTGATCGGGTGCC
>JADGPZ010000242.1 GCA_017882165.1 Candidatus Kapaibacterium sp. | reverse complement strand
CGATCGACTTCGTAGCCCTGATTGCCGAGGCCGTCGGAGATCATCTGACCGGTCACTGACCCGTAGAGGCGGCTTTCCTCGCCGACGCGCATCGGGATGGTAACGGTCACGCCTTCGAGACTTCGAGCAAACTCCGTGGCGCTCATGCGTTCGCGCTCGACCACACGGGCGCGCTGGCGCATTTCATGCTCGATCTTCCTCAGCGCGCCGACGGTGGCAACGTAGGCCAAGCCGCGCGGCACCAGATAATTGCGCGCGAACCCATCACGGACCGTGACCGCATCACCGGCAGTTCCTAACTTTGCGACTTCTTCTCGGAGTATTACTTTCATCGTTGTTCCTCTTTCAAACTTGACTGTTCGTGCTTTATCTTGAGCTTCAGCTCGATCCCGACCGGCGCTTCGCTTGCTTCCGGCACTTCGCTCACATCCGCAAATAGAACGTCGTGCGCGCTTCCCTCATCGAACCCGGCGGCAAGATGCGAATCGCCGTGCGATTCCGCGCGTGGCTCGCCGTGCGGTGCGGCGAGTTCAAACTCATCCGCGATCTCCGCGAACTCTGGTGTCAGCTCCGGGTGCTCCTGCTTATTCAGAAATTGAATGCGGTGCGCCTTGATCTCTACCACCGTTCGTGCTGCCGAGTCATCACCATGCCATGTCCGGCTCTGGAGTTCACCTTCGATAAGAACGGCACTCCCCTTCCTCAGCTTTGCCATGCAGCTATCGGCGAGCTTGCTCCACGCCACGACGCCCACGTAGCAGACATCCTCCGACCACTGGTTGTTCGCATCGCGATACCGATGGTTTGACGCCAAGCAGAAGTTGATCACCGAAATTCCGTTGGTCGTTTTGCGGATTGCCGGATCCTTCGTCAGGTTACCGGCGATCATCACATGATTGACCTCGGGCATTTTTAGGCATGCCATCGCTCTCGCTCTCCTCGCTTGTCCTCTCTAACAACTTAGCTCGAGTGACGCTCAGGTGGTCCGCCCACAATGTAGGCGCCTGTGCCACCGGGACCAGCCGCCAAGGCAGCCGCCTCACGGCGGGCATGCACTTCCTCCGTGCGCTTAATCATCGCAATGCGACCCTTGATCGCCGATTCCGGCGTCACCAATGTCAACCAGCGGATGATGTTGTCATCGAGATCGTACATGCGCTCCAAACGCGCAATTGCGGCTCCCGGCGCGGTAAAATGCGCCGAGACGTAAAAACCCTGCGTCTCCCGCACGATCTCATACGCAAGCTTCCGGCGGCCCCAGCGTTCCATCTCGATGACGGCGCCGCCGTTTTTCGCGATGAATTCCTCGATTTTGGTCACAATCGGGTCAATCTGGTCGTCTTGGAGCGAGCCTTTGATGATGACCGTCGATTCGTATCTCGTATTTTCTGCCATTAATGTTCCTCTGGATACCGAAGTAGCCCCGCAGCCTATTGCTCGTGCCTTGCCGGGAGCAGGAAGCGCGCCATCCGTGGCGCGTGGCGGGGCTAAACAATAATTGGGGAAAGAGGTTTCAGTCAGCGCAAAACGAGCAGAAACTTCCAGCTTCCTCATAAAGAAGTCTTGCTTTCAAACACGGCCTTGGCTAAAGAACCCCAGAAAACTATTTTCGAAGAGCGCGAGCGTTTGTGCTTCATGAACTATGCCCTTTCTGAGCCGCTTTTATACTTTTCTTAAAATGTGTTAATAAACATCTCGGAATTTTGCAAGGCCATTTTGAAGAAGTATTGAAAAGCAATTACGGACGCCGTTAACGCTCGATTTGGCTATCGATGCAACCGCTCGTAGCAGTGCATGAAGTTCCGATCCACGAAGTAAATAATACCAATTAGGTGATTGGCAACTAACGCGAAAGGGCGTGCTTACTTGCACGCCCTTCTCGCGAAAATCATCAGATTAATCTACTCACTCCGTCCCGATGCGCATACGGTAGAACGAGCGCCAGACGAATGTCGCGGAGATCAGGAAGAACCCGAGCGCCAGCAAGCGGCTGATTCCGGGGCCAGTCTCGAGTGTCAACTTCACGGCCAGTTCGACCGCGAGCAATCCGAAGAGCGTCGTGAACTTGATGACCGGGTTGAGCGCGACCGATGACGTATCCTTGAACGGATCGCCCACGGTATCGCCAACGACCGTCGCATCGTGTAGCGGAGTCCCCTTCTGCTTCAGCTCGACTTCAACGATCTTCTTCGCATTGTCCCATGCGCCACCGGCATTCGCCATGAAGATGGCCTGATAGAGACCGAAAATCGCAATCGAGATCAGGTAGCCGATAAAGAAGTAGGGCTCGACGAACGCAAATGCGAGCGTGGCGAAAAAGACCGCGAGGAAGATATTGAACATTCCCTTCTGCGCGTACTTCGTGCAGATCTCGACGACCTTCTTGCTGTCCGCGACAGACGCCTTCTCGACACTTTCGAGATTGATGTTCGCCTTGATGAACTCGACCGCGCGGTAGGCGCCGGTCGTCACCGCCTGCATCGATGCGCCGGTGAACCAGTAGATCATCGCACCGCCGGTGATAAGTCCGAGGACGAAAGGAGCGTGCAGCAGTGACAAATTCTCGGTGTGGACTGTGAGTCCATTCGTGAGCGCCATGATGATCGAGAAGATCATCGTTGTCGCGCCGACGACCGCTGTGCCGATAAGCACCGGCTTGGCACTCGCTTTGAAGGTATTGCCAGCGCCGTCGTTCTCTTCGAGCATGTGCTTGGCCTTCTCGAAC
>JADGPZ010000146.1 GCA_017882165.1 Candidatus Kapaibacterium sp. | reverse complement strand
CACGATGGCGATGCCTGTCGCGAAGATGATCCCCGGGGCGGTGACGTTCGTGCATAACAGCAACACGGCAATCGTCACCAGCGATTCGGGGGTTTATCGCACTTCGGATTTTGGCACGACATGGACGCCCATTGGATTCCCGGTTGGCTACGATGCCGCCAATGCCGAATCGCTCAGCGCATTTCGCGGTCAGGGCAAGCTGACGCTCAGCATGATCACCTCCGGAACCGGCGTTGCGACGTACACCGAGCCGATGGCCGATCCCCCTCAGCAAGGAGTTTCTTCGGAGCCTGCTGTCTCGGCAATGGATCTCGCCATCAGCCCGAATCCGTGTCAGCAGGAGGCATCCATATCGTTCACGCTCGCGGAACGCCAGCATGTGCGTCTGGCCGTCATCGATGCGCTTGGCCGAGAAGTTGCACTTCTGTTGAACGAAGAAGCCGGACCTGGAATTCAATCGCTAAACTTCAACGCTGGCGCACTTCCAGCCGGAGTGTATTACGTCGTAATTCAAACGGACCGCGGTATGACGCAGACACGCGCGATAAGCCTTCTCCGCTAATTCAACAACTGGTTTGATTTGACGATCACACAGTTTCCTTTTCTCGGCGCGATCACGTTCCTGCCAATGGCAGGCATGATCGCGCTTGCCTTTGTGCCAAAGGAGCGCGTCCATGCGCTCCGGACCGTTGCGCTCGCAATCACACTCGCGCAGGTCGCGCTTGCCATCCTGATTTGGATCAACTTCGATCCCGCGCTCGCCGGTGTCAACGATGTCCGAAGCTTCCAGTTCGTCGAGCGGCTTCCGTGGATTCGGCTGGGTGGTCTTGGCATTTTCGGTAATGTCGCGATCGATTACTTTATGGGGATCGATGGCCTCTCGGTTGGGCTGGTGTTGCTGACTGCGATCATCACAGTCATCGCCGCACTCGCGAGTTTCTCGATCGACCGCAACGTCAAGGGCTACTTCCTCATGTTCCTGTTGCTCGACACGGGCATGATGGGGACGTTCTGCGCGCTCGACTTTTTCCTGTTCTACATCTTCTGGGAAGTGATGCTCCTGCCGATGTATTTCCTCATTGGCATTTGGGGCGGCGCACGGCGCGAGTACGCGGCGATGAAATTCTTCATCTACACGCTGCTCGGCTCCGTCGTTATGCTGCTCGTGATGATCGGACTTTACTTCTCGACGCAGGTAATGCTCTTGGATCCGGTTACGCATCAGGTCGTACTGAATCCTCTTTCGCACAAGCCCGAGCTGTATCACTCGTTCGACATGCTGCAAATGATGAACCCTGCGGCATATCTGAACGGCAGCATGTTTGCCGGCATTGGCACAACGTGGCGCTATGTCGGTTTCCTCGGACTGCTCTTCGCATTCGCGATCAAGATTCCGATGGTCCCGTTCCACACATGGCTACCCGATGCCCACGTCGAAGCGCCGACCGCGATCTCGGTGCTGCTTGCCGGAGTGCTGCTCAAGATGGGTGGCTATGGGATTATCCGAGTCTGTCTCGGCATCTTCCCCGACATTGCAATCGCGCTGAGTTGGTATCTGGCGATGTTTGGTTTTATCAATATCGTCTACGGCGCATTCTGCGCGATGGCGCAGAGCGATTTCAAGAAGCTCATCGCATATAGCTCGATCAGCCACATGGGCTATGTGCTGCTCGGCATCGCGGCGCTGAACTCGCAGGGTCTGCTCGGCGCGTCGCTGCAAATGTTCAATCACGGGATCGTGACTGCCATGCTCTTCGTCCTCGTCGGTGTGCTCTACGACCGGACACAAACGCGCGGCATCCTTGAGTTTGGCGGACTTGCCAATCAAATGCCGCGCTACTTTGCGCTCACGGTCATCGCGTTCTTTGCCGCGCTCGGCTTGCCTGCACTCAATATGTTCGTCAGCGAGGCCTTTGTCTATATCGGCTCGTTCCAGACCTGGCAAATGTGGACGATCCTCTCGACACTCGGCATTATCCTCACGGCCTCGTATCTGCTCTGGACGCTCCAGCGAATGTTTTTCGGCACGCTGCCGGAGAAATGGATCGGACTTACCGATGTCACGCCGCGTGAACTGGCCTCGCTTGTGCCGCTCGCAGTAATTATCATTGTGCTCGGTGTCTATCCGGGACCGCTCATCGATCTCATGTCCGCGAGCGTGAACCAACTCGTCGCAGTCGTTCACGCGCACGTACCGGTGAGCACTGTCATCGGCAGTGCGGCAGTGGCAAAGTAATTCCACACTGCGATGCCTCCGCCCAAACCCTCTGAATCTCTCGCGGTAATCGCCAACGCGGTCCAGTGGTACGTGCAGTACAGCCTCGTGCATTTTTTGCCGGAGATGATTCTGGGCGGCGGATTCCTTGCGGTGATCTTGCTCAATGCGCTGGCCCGCTCCGACTCCGGCCAACGGACGACCGTGTATCTCAGCATCCTTGTCCTCGCGCTCGCAGGCTGTGCCTCGGCGTTTCAGTGGCATGCGCTCGATCCACTCCATCCGAAGGATTGGAAGCCGGGAACGATGATCTTTCCGTACACGCAAACACTCTTTGCGCCGGACGTACAGCACGGCGAAGCGGTCAGCGGCTTTGGAATGGCGGTCGTCGACAACTTCGCGGTCTTCTTCAAGCTGCTGGTTTCGCTCTGCGGGATTCTGGTACTTGCGATGTCGCTCTCGTCGCGCGAATTGCTGGCGCGCTCGCGAAGGTTCGGTGACTATTCCTCGCTGCTGCTCGGCATGACGGTCGGACTCTTCCTCATGCCGGCCTCGACCGATCTGATCATGATGTATCTCTCGCTCGAACTTGTCTCGATCGCGGGCTATGTCCTCACGGGATTTTCGCGGGACACAACGCACGGCCCCGAAGCGTCGCTAAAGTATCTTCTGTTTGGCGCGCTTTCGAGTGGGCTGATGATTTACGGCTTCTCGCTGATCTACGGCCTCACCGGCGCAACGCAAATCATCGCGATCCGGCAAGTGCTCGCGCTTTCGCCAGCGGCGCACGCCGGTGCGAATCTGCTGATCCTCTGGCTTGCGACGGTGCTCGTGCTCGCCGGAATGTGCTACAAGATCAGCGCAGTGCCATTCCATTTCTGGACACCGGATGTATATGAAGGCGCGCCGCTGCCTGTCGCGGCGTTTCTCTCGGTCGCGTCCAAAGCCGCGGGCATGGGACTCATCATCCGCTTCCTCGTCTTCACGTTTCCGATTGGCGGAGAGCTTAACTTGCCGCTGATTAACTGGCCCATCGTCATCGCCGCGCTTAGCGTCATTACGATGACAGTCGGGAATCTCGCCGCGCTGCTGCAATCGAACCTGCGGCGGCTGCTCGCATATAGCTCCATCGCGCACGCCGGATATATGCTTGCCGGACTGGCAGTGAACGGTCCCGCCGGAATCGTCGCGATCATGGTCTATCTGGCGACCTATCTCTTCATGCAACTCGGCGCGTTCTACTGCATCATGCTAATCGAGAACAAGATCCATTCCGAGGAGATTGACGACTATCGTGGACTGGGTGGGCGCTCGCCGCTCGTCGCTTCCGCGCTCGTGATCTTCCTCGTGTCGCTGACAGGCATTCCACTCACGGCCGGATTCATCGGGAAGTTCTATCTCTTTACCGCGCTGCTCACACCAAATCCCGTGACGCATAACATGCCATTCCTCTGGCTGGCCGTGGCGGCGATCCTGAACGCCATCGTTTCGCTCTATTACTACCTGCGTATTGTCGGCGCGATGTTCTTGAAGCGGCCTTTGCGCGAGGCAGCGCTCGAAAGTCTCCGCGTGGCCGGCGCCGGCGCTGGCCGCGTGGCCGGTGCCGTCCCCGGCACCGGTGCCGGTGGCGAGGACGCCACCGGCCACGCGACGATACGATTCGCACTATCTCAGCGCGTCCTGTTGTTTGCATTCGTGATCCCGGTCATTGCGCTCGGCGTCTATTTCCAGCCGCTGATCGACTTTGCCAGCGGGGTCATGCGATTTTTCAATTTTGAGAATATCAAATACTAAAGAGTAACGAGGGATGAGTAATGAGGCGGACCCCTGTTCACACGCTCCGTCATTGCGAGCGAAGCGAAGCAATCCCCTCCGGGAAAACAGGACTTCGTTGCGGGGATTGCTTCGTCGGGCTTCGCCCTCCTCGCAATGACGGTGCTACGATAGATTTATTCGGAAGATCCTTTCGTTTTCCGAGAAACATCACCCTATACCCCATACCCTATATGAGCCTGCAAATTCCCTTCGAGATCACCGTTCAAGAGTTAAAGCAATGGCGCGATGAAAAACGCGACTTCACACTCGTCGATGTGCGCGAGCCGTCGGAATACCAGATTTGTAATATCGGCGGCAAGCTGATTCCGCTGAACGCACTGCCGCAGCATCTGGCCGAACTCGACCCAGAGTCCGAGATCGTGGTCCACTGCAAGCTCGGCGGACGGAGCGGACAGGCCGTCGAGTTCATGCGCCGCAACGGATTCCCCAAGGCCCGCAATCTCCGAGGCGGCATCATTGCCTGGAGCAAAGAGATCGACCCGAGCGTCGTGCAATACTGATATGCTCTCCCGCGCCACACGGTTACTTGGCCTTGCCATCGCGGGCTGCGCGTTGATTGCGCAGCCTGCGAGTGCGCAATGGCGGAAGATTGCCGATTTCGTAGGTACCGATGGGACGGTTAGCGTTAGCGAGCCTGTTACCTGTGTCTATTTTCTCGATCTTCCCGGTCCACCCCGAATAGGCTATGTGGGTACCGAGTCCGAACTTTACAAAACGACTGATGGAGGGCAGACATGGCAGCACAGTTGGGATAGCGGATGGTCGTTCGCGCATCTTTATGTTACGGATATTGATTTCAAGGACTCTCTTACCGGTTGGTTTGCCCTTTCGTATGGACCAAGCGGTCGAACAACAGACGGGGGTAAGACATGGACAAAAATTAGGTTGCCAGGGTATAATTATGCTTATTATGCGAACGCAATTCATTATTGTGCTTCGACAAACAGATTATTTCTTTGCGGTCCATCCTCAATTTATGTCTCAACCGACCTTGGCAGCACTTGGCAAGACTCTCTGCCTTATCTGGGCTATACTTATTCTTTCTGGTCTCCCTTGCAGGGTCTGGTTCCAGTTTCCCCGTATCCTTACACTACCGCATTCTATCTCGTCACATCTGATGGCGGCGTAACCTGGGACACTATGCATCCGCACTACCCCGACAGCTTGGGTGGCGGAGAAACACTGGCTATCCCCGGCACATCAATTTGCTTCGAGGCCGATTACAGTCAGATTATTATTCGTCGAAGTGATGACTACGGCCATACATGGAGGCGTTTGTCCGAGATACCGTCATACGTGGATTCATTTGGCACTTTGATCGGACCATCTGGCACCGGCATAATTCGTGGCGATCTCTCACGTCTTTACGTTCAGACCGACTCCGGCATGTACGTTTCGGTGGATCAGGGCGTGACGTGGAATGTAGATGGTGGGCCCATTTACTCAACGCCCTTCACTAACGACCGGTTTTATGCCGCGAAGGGCGTCACGATCGCAGGCATGACCTATGGCAGTGGAATGCTCACTAGTAGCAGTCTTTGGGAAGAGGATTGGCCGGAGTCGGGTGTGGCGGAGCAGCCATGTATCGATTCGAGCTTGAGCGCCATCTCCGTTTCGGAGAACCCGCTGCACGAGGCCACCACGCTGCGCTTCGAGCTAACAGACGCGGAGTATGTGCGCGTGGAGGTGTTTGATGTGCTGGGAGGCGCAGCCAGGATGGCCGCGCCACGCGCACCAGGTGCGCTGTTGGATGCGGGTGTGCACACTATGCCAATCTCACTCACCGGCGTACCGTCGGGCACGTACTACCTCCGCCTCACGCTCGGCACCGGCGAAGTGCGGACGATCAAGTTGGTGAAAGAGTAGGGACACGCCGCTGGCGTGTCCTCCCCATATCTCCTCCGCCCCTGCGGCAGGACACGCCAGCGGCGTGTCCCTACAATTCTTGTCGCGGAGTCCGCCGCGAAGCGGCTGCGCTGGTCAGAGAAAGAATTTTTCAGAATTCATCGAAAACTTGCGATGCCGGGATGGTCGAACAACGTTGTAATAGATGGAAGGGAGTCTCTTCGCTAAAAGTATGAAAGATGAAGTATGAAGTATGAATTGTTTTTTATTTTGCGTTTGAGTATATAAATAGTTGATGTCGTTGCAACGCCGGAGGGGTCGAACAACGTTATAATAGATGGAAGGGGGTCTCTTCGCTAATGATGAGCTTCGGTTTCGTATTTTCCCTGTAAGTCCTGTAAATTCAATATATTAGCGAAATGTGCGATGGATTGATATCCTTTTGATGTTATACTAATATAGGGGTTCTCTTCACATTCCGATTCGGTGAACTGGGCTGCAGGTCTGCCAAAGGCAGCTGCACAACTTGGGACTGGCGGAATAAGAATGTGTCTCTGTGGAAGATATTTCTGTCTAAGAGAATGAGATTTATGAATTTTGGACTCCAATACTAAAATGAGGCTGGCTAATCCAGTTGCTTAGCGAAACGCCCAGAGCTCCCTCAAAGGCTACGGCACAACGACGACGGACCCGGAGCAGATCCCCACTCCTTCGGGCGACACAAGCTGGTAGTAGTAGACGCCGGCCGGCAGCGTGCCGCGAAGCAACTGGACGAAGCCGGACATTGCCGGGCGCTCCTCGCTCAGCACACGCGAGCCGGAAGCGTCGTAGAGTTCGAGCGTGACACTGCCTCTATTGAACGTAGCAGGAAGGGCAATCCTGGTCTCTCGATCGAAGGGATCGGGATACGCGGAGGAAACCGGCAATGCAGAAGATGCATGTACTGACTCAGGATACGGAAGCTGTGAGAAGGCTCCGATTTGAAAGGATGAGGTGTCGCGCACCATGCTGTCAAGCCGATCGACGTACATGCTCTCAGGACGTAGCGAAAAACCATGCGCGCTGCCAGGATCGATGCCGGGGAATAGCACCATGGCCCTGTAATCGTAAGCAGTTGAACTGAGAAAGTGAAAAAACGCGGGATCGGAAGAGATGATGTTCGAGATCGTGTCAGCAGTGGGATTCAGCGGACGTATCACGCCGGCGATGATATTGTTGATGAGCTTGGCTTTTGCTCCGGGCGCGATCGTGTCGAAGCGGGCGTAACTGCGATCAACGACGACCGTGTTGTTGACGACGTAATACTCGGAGTCGGCATTGATGATGCCCTCCTCGCCATAACCGAGGATTGTTGCATTGACGCTCGCGGGGCCTTTCTCGATCGTGTTGCCGATGACGTAGGAAAGCCCGCCGTTCGGCAAGTCGATCGAGAGGCTGCCATCGCCGGTCGTGCCATCGACGATGTGGTTATAGAGGATATAGTTGGTACTCGCGCGACTCTTGATCTCATGGCCCTGAATGGAGCTATGAAAATAGCAGAATCTGACGGTGGCCGTTCGATCGTGGCCGATGTAAATGTGATGTTCGTAACCAGCATTGGAGCCAGACTCGACACCGTTGCGAGCGAACTCGCAAGCTTCCAGGAGGATGTCGGACGCGGGATCCTGACCGGTCAGAATACCTTCCTGGTTATCGTGGAAGTAGCAGCGGCGGCACTCGAGACTGGTGCCTTGCAGCCGGATTCCGGCGCCGTTCTCGCCGTCAGCAGCCAAGATCGCGCAGCCGGAGAACTCGATACCTTCAACGTAAGTGTGCTTGCCATTGATGACCCATATCCCCTTTCGCTGCGCGGCAGTTCTTTGGGCATCCAAATGGGCATAGCCGGAGGAGCAGCGCAGGACAAGCGAATCGGCATTCCATGCGCCGACATCCTTCAAGTAGAGGCCAGCGTCGATTTCGACGGTGTCGCCGCTCGCGACAAGCGACATCACTTGACTCGGCGCGGTGTACTGGCGAGTCGGCCCGACGCGCCAGGTTTTCCCGAAGAGCGGAGAAGCCAAAAAGCAGAGAACGGCTGTGAGAATTATCCGTTGTTTCATTGATCACACCTTATGCCCAACAAACAACGAAAGCTCGGAATCCTCACAGTGCTCTTGGTGCTACTTCTTGGAAGCTGCCGCATGGTCACGCCCATTCGGGAAATCCGGCCTGCGTGGGATCCCGATATTTCACGCATCACGCTGAAGAACGGCACGATCATCGAGTTCGATGAGAATTTTGGATGGTACGATAAGCAGGCAGGGATCATCGAGGG
>JADGPZ010000241.1 GCA_017882165.1 Candidatus Kapaibacterium sp. | reverse complement strand
GTGCTGCGCTTGTAGCGGCGGATTCCCGCAAATTGCACAAGCCAGTCATGCATGGTATGGGCCGCCCATGAAACATGCTGTTGCACTTCTCGCGATTGTGATCGCGCTGGAGTTCGGCGCAACTCGGGCAGAACACGAAGGATTGTTCGGGTGAAGAGATGTCGTTCAATGTGGAGGCTATTTAGAAGTGCGAGGTGAGGTGGTCGGTTGGTTACCGACTGTAGTGGTCCGCTTTTGGCGTTCGTCGATCAACTGTCTGAGTTCGCGGGAAGGTTTGAACGTTGGCACAAAATGTTCGTCGAGCGCGACGGATTCGCCGGTGCGCGGATTGCGGGCCATCCGAGCGTTTCGCTTCTTAGTCCGGAACGTGCCAAAGCCTCGGATCTCGATGTGGTCGCCGTTGGCCAGCGCATCGGCCATCGTCTTGAAGAAGCCATCGACCAGGATTTCGGTCTCTAATTTGGTTACGCCGGTGGCCGTTGCCACTCGATTCACGATGTCAGCTTTTGTCATTTCTGGCTTTTCAAAAGGGTTTGGAAATGGAAGCCGGTCTCAGAACTCGTCCGTCCAACTGCGTGATAAGAAACGAGTTACAGGCAGGGATTATTCCGCTTTCGGCGAGGAATTGCTAACATTTTCGATAACACGGAGCGTTCGCTCGACCGCTCGTCGCCATGTGAAGTCTTTTGCGCGGGCTGCTCCGCGCTGGATGAGGGCATTCGAGAGATTGGCATCGTCGAGTAGTCTTCTCGTTGCCAGAGCAATTTCGTCAACGTTCATCGGATCGAAGAGCAATCCAGCATCGGCCACGATCTCCGGAAATGAGTGGACGTTCGAGGTTGCGACAGGAATGCCCGAAGCCCATGCTTCGAAGATCGGATTTCCAAAGCTTTCGTAACTCGAAGGAAAGATGAAGGCGCGGGCATGAGCATAGAGATAGCGGAGATCGCTCTGCGGAAGTCCGCCAGTGAAGATGACAAGAGATTCGGTACCGAGCGATTTCGGGAGCGCGCGAAGCTCTTGCAGATACGCGTCCTCGGTGCCTGTGCCCTTGCCGGCGAACACCAGCTTCAGATTCGGGTAGCCATCGTTGACGACCCTCGCGTGAGCGCGTATGAGTTTGTCTTGATTTTTGTATCGCCAGAGTGCGGAGGCATAGAGGAGATACTCATGCGATTGGAGACCGAAGCGGCCAAGGAGCGAAAGTCCATCATCGCTGCGTCGATTGGTCTCGCCATCGAAAAGTGCGAGATCGACGCCATGCGGAATTACGTGTATCTTCTCTGCCAATGCGCCAGTGAATCGAACCACATCGCGCTTGATGTCTTCACTCGGTGTGATGATCGCTCGCGCCTTCCGCGTGGATGGCGGCATGAGCAGCGAGCGGACAATACGCCTCACTCCGCTGATGCCATAACGCGAGCCATAGAAATGCGCGGCAGATCGAATTGCGACGACCGCCGGCACGCGAGACGCGAGCGAGATGAAGTTGCCGGGATAGAACATGATGTCGCACTTCGCTCGCCGAATTGCGCCGGACAGCTTGATCTGCTCGCCGATCACTTTGTGAAGCGGTGTGCGCTTCGAATTCCTGACGATCACGATTTCCAGCGAATGGCTTGGAGTGATGTGGAGTGCTTCAGACTCGCCTTCGCTCAGGAAGAGTACGAAGGTGTGCGGCGTGCCGATACGCTCCAGTTCGCTGACGAAGTGAATGATGTAGTTCTTTCCGCCGGTATC
Source organism: Candidatus Kapaibacterium sp. (assembly GCA_017882165.1). Lineage (GTDB taxonomy): Bacteria > Bacteroidota > Ignavibacteria > Palsa-1295 > Palsa-1295 > PALSA-1295. The sequence goes on along the minus strand of JADGPZ010000241.1, from coordinate 1,042 downwards.
CTCCGACACGCGGCCCAGCGCGGCGATGCCAATTCTCATCGGGTGACCACCTCCTGCGAAGAATTCTCACGCCACCAGTATTCGAGTACAATGATGCTCCAGGGCTTCAAATAGTGCGAGCGGCCAGCAACAAAGTCACGGTACACTTTGGCAACCGGCTCTTTGCGTAAGACTCCTTCTTTAATCAGTGCCAGATTGCCTGTCGAGAGAAGATCGAGGTGTGGTCTGAGTGCGCCGCGAAGCAACCACTCATGCATAGGCAGCTCGAAACCGGACTTCGGCTTTTGCAAAAGTTCTTCTGGAACGACGTCGCGGACAGCGTCAGCCAATAGCTGCTTCGATGCTCCTCGGGCTTTTAGCTCGAGCGGCAATTGCCACGCGAATTCCATTAGCTCTTTGTCGATCAACGGCGCTCTTGCTTCGAGGCTGTGTGCCATCGTCATCTGGTCGAGATCGCGGAGGAGCGTGTCATGCAAATAGTATTCGATGTCATGCCGGAGCAGGCCGATCATCGGATCGTGATCCTCATCGCTTTCCGGGACAGGTCTCGGTGGAGAACCGGTCAGAGATTCGATTTTTGCTGGCGAGAAGAGCACGCGGATACTCTTCGGATCGAGCAGCGCGCGAAGAGCGGTCGCGAAGCGATTACCGGTATCTTTTGGGAATATCGTGGACATCATTCGCCGCCACTCTTCCGGCAACGCCCACAGCGTTCTTGCAAGCCGCTGATTCTTGGCCAACCACCGATATTTTCTGTATCCAAGAAATAACTCGTCACCGCCAATGCCGCTAAGAACGACTTTGAGTGAAGGACTGGCTTTGCGGGCGGCGTGCGCCACCAGGAAAGTGTTGAGTCCATCGCCGGTCGGCGAGTCCATCGCGCGGAAGAACTCGGGGAGTAGTTCTGCAACATCTTGGTCTGAGATGATTTGTTCGTGATGCTGCGTCCCGAATGCTTTGGCACCGATCCGAGCGATGTCGGTTTCCGATTCAAGTTTGCTCGATTGGAATCCGGTCGAGAACGTCTCGATCGGATTCGACA
>JADGPZ010000145.1 GCA_017882165.1 Candidatus Kapaibacterium sp. | reverse complement strand
CACAGGCACCGAAGGCTGGTCGCGCGGATGTCTCACTCACAACAAGGGACATGTCGATTGCCACATTCCGACGCTGCCGGCCGGTAACGCGCCACGGAGTTTTTCCGTGTGGGCGCAGAATCCTTTTATACAGGATATTAGCGACTTTCAATATGATCAATTCAGCAGCTGGGGCACGCTTCTCAGTTATGGTACTTTCTCTCGCCACTTTATGGACTACAATTATTACGACATTTTGTATAGCGGAGATGGTTTCCTGATCGAGGTCTGCAATCGGGACGAGCAGGGTATCAATATTCCACTCGGCATTCCGTTCGCTTGTTACGAGGATACCGCATCCTGGCCGCACGTTTATGACGAGCTGCAATGGCACCTGATCACCTATACCTTCGACGGGTCCACCGAGCGGTTCTACTTTGATGGTGCGCTCCAGGGTAGCCGCGCAGCCCATCTCAGCACGGCGTTGACCGATCTCCATATAGGCTATGCCATGTATGCAGATACTCAGCCGCAGGATTATTACGATGGCGCGATCGATGATATCGGTATTTGGAACCGCCCGCTCACCGACGCCGAAGTAATGGGATTGTTCCTGCAAGGTACTCCCTTAGCAGTCGTTAGCGCTCCACAGTCGCGGAACGAGATCCGGATTTTTCCGAACCCGGCAAGTAACACAATTACTGTCTCGATGGCATCCGGTCTCGAAAGAGGTCCGTATGTCATCTATGATGCACTTGGCAGAATAGTGTTACTTGGCGAATTGGGATCAGACGCAACAGCCATATCTCTCGAACGGCTGCCTAATGGGCAATACACGTTCCTTACCCCGAACGCGATCGCCCAGCGATTTATGGTGTATAGATATTGAACTATCAAGGGCATTGTTCGCGGTTCTTTCCACGGCGGGAAGCCCGCCGCGGCGGGCCGCCAGGGATTTCGTGGGCAGGTGCTGGCTGCTTTCGAGTGAGCGAAGGCGGCTTCGCTCCACACTTATTGATAGTTCTTGCAACCTCTAATTCCCGCTCCATGTTGCGTCCCTCCGCATGGAAAACAATAGCCTTGATCTGGTCACATTAGAGCAGCGTCGCGCGCGCGCCGCAAATGCCTTTGGCGCAACGGACGACATTGTCCTTATCGGCGCGGGGATGCCGATCTCCATTCCCGGCGGCGCGGACCAGACGTTTCATTTTCAAACTCATCCGGAATATTTCTGGCTTACGGGCCGTCACCGCGAGGGTGGCGTGCTCGCGTTCGACCGCAGTGAAGGCTGGACGCTCTTTGAGCCGGCGCTCAGCGAAAGCGAGCAAGTCTGGGGTGGAAGCGAAGCGCCAATCGGACGGGCGGTAACGGAGTTGGAAGAATGGCTGAAGCAACGCAATGGCCGAAGTGTCAAGTGGCTCGGTGTTGCCAAAGATGCTGAAGCCGACAAAGATTTGCGTCAGGCAATTACGCACGCACGGCGTCCAAAGGATCAGCCCGAGATTGTTCTGATGCATCGCGCGGCGGCGGCTACGGCAGCAGGTCATGCAGTTGGTCGCTCGAAGATTAAGCTCGGAGCAACCGAGCGTGAAGTCCAGATCGAGATCGAGGCGGCAATGTATCACGCCGGCGCAGACACGATGGGCTATGGCACGATCGTTGGTTCTGGCCCGCACTCAACGGTGCTTCACTCAGAGCCTGGCTCGCGCAAATTTCAAGACGGCGACGTAATTGTGATCGATGCCGGCGGGGCAGTGGATGGCTACACAGCGGACGTCACGCGTACCTATCCAGCGAACGGGACATTTACCAAAGATCAGCAGGCGATTTACGACGCCGTCCTGCGCGCGCAGATAGAGACGATCGCGGCTTGCAAGGTGGGCGCGGAGTGGACGGACGTTCACGGGTTATCGGCAAGGCTCATGGCTGAGTCTCTCGCTGAGATTGGAGTGATCAAGTGCTCGGCAGATGAGGCACTCGATTCTGAACTGATCGCGCTGTTCTTTCCTCATGGGATCGGCCACATGGTTGGTCTCGGAGTGCGCGATGCCGGCGGCCCACTTCCCGGCCGCGAAAACAAGAAAGTCGCTGGTATTACGCTTCGAATGGACATCCCGCTGGCCGAGGGATACATCGTCACGGTCGAACCGGGTCTTTACTTCAATCGCGTTTTGCTCCGGAGCGAGGAGCGTCGAACGAAGTTCAAGGACACAGTCGACTGGGCGCGCATCGAGCCGTGGATCGGCAAGCTGGGCGTCAGGATCGAGGATAATATCCTCGTTACGGCGTCAGGCCCTGTGAATCTAACTGAGGCTATACCCAAATAGAACGACGTGCCGAAGAAGAAGATTGTTCGGCGATCCTATCCGAGCATGTGAAAGGCAGGTTGGACCGCACTGCTGCGGTCGTACTGGGTTGAATCGAGTGTTGCCGGCGGTTTAAACCCTGGTTCAATTTCCGGATGCCGAATCACCCCTCCGAGATAGGCCGTCCTCGCCATGACGCTTACGGTCCACAGCGCAATAATGAGCGAAGCAATCATCACCCACGCCGGCGGCTCCTTGTGGTGAGTCGAATAACCGACCGGATCGGAAGTTGCTTGCGCTGAATCCTGTTTTCGCCAGGTGATGTACAGCCCGACAACAGCGACCGCAGCTAACAGATAGGATGAGTTCCGCGCCCAATCTGCCGCGTCACTGTGTTCCTTGATATCGACGCGTTCCACTCCTGGAATGTCTCGGACAACCCGTGAGGCTCCTCCGCCGGTATAGTCGGCAGCGAATGCCGCAACGCCGGTAACCACGCATGCAATGAGTGCCGTCCGCTTTAGCTCAGCGCTTTTTCGGACCAGCGACCAGACGAGGAGAAGCAGCGCGACAATGCTGCCCTCAACCGGCAGATGATTGACGAGCAGGTGAAGATGGGCCGGATTAAGATCGAACATTGTGTATTATAATTGATCGAATTAAAGGTCAGCTACTCAATTGCCTTTCCGAGCTCGTCGTTCCCTCGTCATGCCGAGACCTTCTGGCGTTTCACGGAAATCAGCCATTGTAAAGCTCCCCATTTCGGCTCAGAACCGGGTCAGCGATCTTGGCGGCCTCATTGCCAGGCGATGGGGCAGTCTTTTTTACCTCCAAAGTTTTGGAACCCCGCTTGTACCCACGCACGTTCTGACGCCGCCTCGAAAGAGGATATTCCTGAGTAGCTCAGTTGGTTAGAGCATCTGACTGTTAATCAGAGGGTCGTAGGTTCAAGTCCTACCTCAGGAGCGTTCATTCTCGATTCGTCCCGATAGCGCAGATGACAAAGATTCTTATTGCTGCCAGAAGGCACCAAGCTCTGCTCTTGTTGTGCTTGATTTCCCTCGCCGTTCTGCCAACGTTGATCCTCTATCCCTTCCACAGCGACATCGACATTCAGCAGGTGATGGGCTTTCAGCTCTGCCGCTTCCACGGCCTGCCGTATCTCGGAAGCTGGGACAGCAATTTTCCGGGGACCATCTGGCTTCATGCAACCGCGATCGCGCTCTTCGGAAATTCCGAAATCGGTCTGCGGCTATTCGATCTGGTAGTCCAGATCGGAGTCATCATTGCACTGTATAGAGTGAGTCGGCTTTGGATCGCACGAGGGCCTGCGTTACTCGGCGCATTGCTCTATGCGCTCTTTTATGTCAACGGTCCCGGACAGTACATCAGCCAGCGCGATTGCTTTGCCATCCTGCCGCTTATTCTCGGCGCCGGCCTTGCGGTCAAAGCTCGTCGAAGCGAGTGGCGGACCGGTGCATTACTGGCTGGCGTCTGCTTCGCACTGGCCTTTTGGATTCGCCCGACGTATGCGCTGCTGGCCGTCGTGCCATGCGTGACACTCTTTGATCTCCGGACTTCGGTTGGCCGAAGGCTCTGTTATTTTGAAGCCTTCGGCTTCGCGATCATCGTCGTGCTTGGCCTTCTGCCGTATTTACTGACCCCTCATGGGTTATCGGAGATCTATCTTGCCACGATCCGCTATAATTACGAGATCTATAGCCATATCTATACCTTTCGCGATTACTCGCGCAGAGTTTGGGTCGCGGTCGCAGTGATTGCCGTATGGGCCGGTGCCATTATTCTCCACGCGAGGACAGGCCGTGAATTCGAGAATAAACCCAGATCGAATCCAGAACGAAATTTCGTTATTGGCTCGATGATCGCGCTCCTCCTGGGCGTCGCCATCATGAAGCGTTTGGCCAGCTATCATTTCGCTCCGTTCTTTGCCTTCTTCCTGCCCGTGCTCGCAACGGTGCTCTGGGAAGGACTCCAATCGCGGACGTTGGCCTCGCGCCGGTGGAAACAGGTGCCGCGCTATGGAGTTGTCGTGATCGCCATTGCTGCGCTATATCCTTGGAATCTGGTCGTAACGTCTTTCTCCTCTCACTCGATTTGTGATTACCGCTTCGATCGCAACTACAACGCCAGCCAGGCCGGGGCCGTCGCGACCTACATCGAGGACCGAACGGCTGCCGATGACCCTGTTGAAGTGGCCTCGTTCTTTCCCACCGTGCGCTGGCGGATCGATCGGCCGTTCGTGACGCGCTTCACAACGCCACAACCGCTCTTTACCATGCGTCCCGAAGGGACACCGACCGAGTATCAACTCGGTTGGCGCAAGGAGTACGTTGCGCAAATCGAACGTGTAAGACCCAAGTTCTACGTGATCGAGAACTACTCCGTGGACAGCCGGCGAGATCTTTCAACACTCAGTCTCTTTATGACCCTCGAAGGGTTTCCAGACTTGCTGGATCGCTGCTATCGGCTCGATACGGTGATCGGAAAATATCAGATTTACGTGAGGAAGTAGCGTCCGAACTTATGCCTCGGACGCCTCGTTTTTGCCGCGCTCTAAAAGTATCGTCGATTTCATGGGCCTTTTTTCTAAACCTTTCGCCGCTCTAATGACCGAATCCGATATTCTCCGCGCGCTTGGCTCGGTTCAGGATCCCGATCTTCACCGCGATGTCGTCTCGCTTGGAATGATCAAGGACGTGGTCATCAAGGGAAGCAAAGTCAGCTTCACATTCGAACTCACGACGCCGTCGTGTCCGATTCGCGGTGAACTCGAACGAGCCGCGCTTGAAGCTGCAGAAGGCGTCGCTGGTGCGGGCAATGTCGAGATTAAGATGACGGCCCGAGTTGCTCAGGCACCGCACAAAGCTTCCGGCGACATCCTTCAAGGTGTCAGGAATACAATCGCCATTGCCTCCGGTAAGGGCGGCGTAGGAAAATCGACGGTCGCGGCGAACCTTGCGGTGCAGCTTGCGCGCGATGGCGCACGAGTTGGCCTGCTCGATGCAGATATTTATGGCCCAAGCATTCCGCTGATGTTTGGTCTCCAAAACGCGAAGCCCGGTGCCCGTCAAGTTACTGCGGACAAAGTGATGATGATCCCGCTCGAAGCCGAGGGGATCAAGATCATGTCGATCGGATTTCTGGTCGATCCAGACCAGGCCGTTGTCTGGCGCGGCCCGATGGCATCTGGCGCGCTAAAGCAATTCATGACCGATGTGGACTGGGGCGAACTCGATTATCTCCTCTTCGATTTGCCACCCGGCACGGGCGATATTCAACTGACGCTTGTCCAGTCCATTTCGCTGACCGGCGCGGTCATAGTTACGACGCCACAGGATGTCGCGCTCGCTGATGCCACTAAGGGTATCCGCATGTTCGAGAAAGTCCAGGTGCCGGTGCTCGGGATCGTCGAGAACATGAGTTACTTCAATTGCTCGCATTGCGGCGAGCGTGAGGAAATCTTTGCGCATGGTGGTGGCCGCACCGCCGCATCGAATTTCGGGGTTCCGTTTCTGGGCGAACTTCCGATTACGACCGCCGTGCGTGTCGGCTCCGACACGGGGCATCCGATCGTCGCAACCGATCCGGACTCGATTGCCGGGAAAGCGTTTGCGAGCATTGCGTCAGAAATGGCTCGACAAATCTCGATCTTGGCCTATGCTTCAGAGAACGGGCCCGTTCAAATTGATCTCTAAGGATCGATCCCGATGCCAGAAGATCTGGAATTCCGTGTTCGCCGCGCACTCGATCATGTCAAGCCGTACTTGCATGTCGATGGCGGCAGCGTTGAACTCGTCCGCATTGACTTCGAGCATGGCGTCGTGGAAGTCTGCCTTGTGGGTGCCTGCCGGACCTGTTCGCTCTCTTCGATGACGCTCCGCGCCGGAATCGAGCGCGCTGTACTGCACGAAGCGCCAGAGATCAGGCGGATCGAAGCGGTCTCACGGCCCGAAATCGAGAAGCTTTTTGAACTCAAGTAGTGACTTTTCGCCATTTAATGTGTTATATTTGCGTGAGACTAAACTGACTATGCTACGCGATCTCGCATCGAAACTCTGGCCGATCAAGTTTTCCACCACACCGAAGCAGCCCGTGGCTAAGCCATCGGCTGAGCCGGTGGCCACGTTGACGGCGCCCGAAATTGATTTTGCCAGCGAATCCGATGTCGAGCAGGGGCTTGCGGCGCGCGTCATTCTCTTCAACGACCATTACCACAGCTTCGACGAAGTTGGCATGCAGATCGCCAAGGCGGTTGGCTGTTCCGTCGATGATGGCGAGGCCATCGCATGGCGCGTTCATACGATCGGCCACGGCATCGTCTTCGATGGCGAGCTCTTCGGCTGCCTTCACGTCAGTTCCGTCCTCGAAGAGATTGCGCTGAACACGCAGGTGATGACATGATCGGTCATACCATGATTGACCATCCGGCACACGCCAACGAAGCATTCACCCACGACGCGCTGGAGCGCATCGCGCATGTGATTGCCGACGTTGAACATACAACCGGCGCGGACATCCGATTCTCGTTCCGCGACTTGCGCGATGCTGGTGAAGCCGATCTCTCCATTAAAGACTTAGCCGAAAAGGAATTCGCAACGCTCGGTCTGCATGACACCAAAGACCACGTCGGAATCCTCATCTTTGTCCTGTATCACGAAAAGAAGTACTACGTCTGCGGCGATCACGGCGTTCACCATCGCGTGCATCCCGAAACATGGAAGGACGTCGCGCACGAACTCGGCTCACACTTTGCGAAAGCCGACTACGAAGGCGGAGTCACCGCCGCGCTCCTCAAGATCGAGCACCACCTGAAAGGGAAGTAGCTGACCTCTTTTGTCATTCCCGCGAAAGGCCTGCCCTCGACCTGATCGGGGGCGGGAATCCAGGTTCTTCTTTCCGCCAGTCCCAAGTTGTGCAGTGCCTCACAGCAAGTGCAGCCCAGTTCACCGAGTCAGAATGTGAAGAGAACCCCTATATTAGTATAACATCAAAGGATATCAATCCATCGCACACTACCGCTAACAGATTGAAGTTACAGGACTTACGGGGAAAATACAAAGCCACTGTTCACCATGATAACGAAGAGATCCCCTTTCATCTATTACAACGCGGTTCGACTCTCACGGCATCGCAAGTTTTCGATGAATTCTGGTAAAGAATGTAGCGCACGCTTCAGCTTGCGCGAGTTTGGCGGCTTGAAAATTCGCGCAAGCTAAAGCGTGCGCCACACCACCCGGCTGCGCCTCGTCCCAAGAATTCATAATCACCTCTTCCAGTTGCCCCGAAAACGGCGATTTTAAAATAGTTTTGTAACCGGAGACACCCCCGAGCGTTTTAAATACGGAGGGATTCTTCGGATGAGATGGACGGGTCTGGTTCTTACGTTTTTCACGGTAGCTTTTTTCGCGGCCCTCGGGGGCGCACCGGCCCACGCACAGGCCGGTTTTTCGCAGTCGGTCAAGCGACAACAGCATGGAACCGGCGGTGTGCCGGATCAGGTGCTCGGCCGCGATTTCTGGTTCGCGCCGATCGAGCTCAGTGGTGACACGGCCGGAGGAAGCTATTATCTGCTCTACGTGGCTTCACCAACAAACGGGACAGTCCACGTTCAACTCGGTGCGTATGGATCCGCTTATGTGGGAAAGGTCAGGGCAACATTCGATACAATCTTCCGCATAGCGACGAGTTGGGTCATGGGAACGAGCGGGGTGGTGGAGGAAAAGGCGATTCACGTCTGGTCAACCGATGCCGATCTCACTTGCCATTTCATGTCGCACGAGCCTTACAGTTCGGATGGTAGCTATATCCTCCCGACGATTAGCTGGGGCAACGATTACGTGGTTGCGGGATATGGTGCCCTCTTCCAGTCTCCACTAACAGATAATCCGTCCGAGTTCACGGTTGTCGCCAGCCAGAACAATACGCGCGTTACAATCACACCGAGTGCGGATGTCCGATCCGAAAGCTCCCCCGGAACGTGTTGCAATTGCTTGTTTCAGTCGAAGGGAAATCCCTTGACGGTAGTTCTTGATCGCGGCTGTTCT
>JADGPZ010000144.1 GCA_017882165.1 Candidatus Kapaibacterium sp. | reverse complement strand
CGCTGTAGCTTCGATGATATCTCATAGCTCTCGAACCATGCCCAGTAAATGTTCGTGCGCGTAGGATTCATAATTGACCTTCCGAGATAGACGGCTGTAGTCTCCCCCATAAGTCCCGGAACCCCCTGAAACCTCCGCCCTGTTTGCGCGTAGCACTCGGCACTCTTGAGTGCTAACGCGCTCACCAGTTTCTTGCGTTTGCACCTCAAATTTAGCAATTTTAACCCAATCAATCAACCAACTATGAATCTAAAACCACTCCACGACCGCCTCATCGTGCGTCCGGCACCACCGGAAGAAGTCACGAAGGGCGGCATCATTCTGCCGGATACTGCGCAGGAAAAGCCGGTCCACGGCGAAGTGCTCGCCATCGGACCGGGCAAAGTCGATGACACCGGAAAGCTTCAGCCTGTCGGCGTGAAGGTCGGCGACAAAGTGCTCTACGGGCAATACTCTGGCACGAAGATCGAGTTCGAAGGCGAGGACCTGCTCATCATGCGCGAGAGCGATGTCTTCGCAATCGTCGAAGGCGGCAAGAAGAAATGATAAGTGCTAAGTGCTAAGTGCTAAGTGCTAAGTGCTAAGTAAGAATGCCTCGCGCCTCCAAGTGTCATTCCCGCGAAAGCGGGAATCCAGACCCTCGGAATGTGAGGCAAGGCTAAGCAACAGCCAGAGAACCTGGATTCCCGCTTTCGCGGGAATGACAGTCCGGCCATCCACTTAGGACTTAAAGACTCAGGACTATCCAATCCAACAATTTTACAAAACAGAAATTATCATGGCAAGCAAGCAAATCGTATTTAACACCGACGCACGGGCGAAGCTCAAGAAGGGCGTCGATCAGTTGGCCGATGCGGTCAAGGTGACGCTCGGACCCAAGGGCCGCAACGTCGTCATCGACAAGAAATTCGGCGCGCCGACGATCACCAAGGACGGCGTGACCGTCGCCAAGGAAATCGAACTCGATGATCCGATCGAGAATATGGGCGCGCAGATGGTGCGTGAAGTCGCAAGTAAGACTTCCGACATCGCCGGCGATGGCACCACCACCGCGACCGTTCTGGCGCAGGCGATCATCCGCGAAGGGCTTCGCAACGTCACAGCCGGCGCGAACCCGATGGACCTCAAGCGCGGCATCGATCTCGCCGTCACGAACGTCGTCGCGGAGCTGAAGAAGCTTTCGCGTCCGATCGAAGGCAAGAAGGAAATCGCGCAGGTCGGTTCGATCAGCGCGAATAACGATCACACCATCGGCGATCTCATCGCCGAGGCGATGGAGAAGGTCGGCAAGGACGGCGTTATCACCGTTGAAGAAGCCAAGGGCATCGAGACCGAGCTTTCGGTCGTCGAGGGCATGCAGTTCGACCGCGGCTATCTCTCCCCCTACTTCGTGACCGATCCGGACACGATGGAAGTGGTGCTCGAGAATCCGTACATTCTCATTCACGACAAGAAGATTTCGTCCATGAAGGATCTTCTGCCGATCCTGGAGAAGGTCGCGCAGGCCGGACGGCAGATGCTCATCGTTGCCGAGGACCTCGAAGGCGAGGCACTCGCAACGCTTGTCGTCAACAAGTTGCGTGGCACGCTCAAGATCGCGGCCGTGAAGGCTCCGGGCTTCGGCGACCGCCGCAAGGCCATGCTCGAAGACGTTTCGGTGCTGACGGGCGGCACGGTCATCTCGGAAGAGAAGGGCTTCAAGCTCGAGAACGCGACCGTTGCGTATCTCGGAACCGCTTCGCGCATCACGATCGACAAGGACAACACGACGATCGTTGAAGGCGCGGGCAAGAAGGAAGACATCAAGCGCCGCATCAATGAGATCAAGTCGCAGATCGAAAAGACGACCAGCGACTACGACCGTGAGAAGCTGCAAGAGCGTCTTGCGAAGCTTGCGGGCGGCGTGGCGATCATCAAGATCGGCGCTTCGACCGAGATCGAGATGAAGGAGAAGAAGGCCCGCGTGGAAGACGCGCTGCACGCCACGCGCGCGGCCGTCGAGGAAGGCATCGTGCCCGGAGGCGGCGTTGCGCTGCTCCGCGCGATGGTCGGACTCAACGATGCGTTCACGAAGAACCTTGGCAACCCCGACATCAAGACGGGCGTCGAGATCATCCGCCGCGCGCTCGAAGAGCCGCTGCGCCAGATCGTCAACAATGCCGGGCTGGAAGGCTCCGTCATCGTCAACAAGGTGAAGGAAGGCAAAGCCGACTACGGGTTCAACGCCGCGACCGAGGTCTATGAGAACCTCTTCGCATCCGGCGTCATCGACCCGACGAAGGTGACGCGCTCCGCGCTGCAAAACGCAGCGTCGGTCGCTTCCCTCCTGCTCTCGACCGAAGCGGTCATCGTCGAGCGCAAGGAAGACAAGCCCCCGATGCCCCCGATGGGCGGCGGCGGCATGGGCGATATGTATTAAAATGACTTGCGAGGGGCACGCAAGGTGCCCCTCGCGCTTTATACTAGTCGAAGGAGGAATTATGAGTTCAATTGTGAAAGTCAAACTTCAACACGGACAGCATTCTATTGAAGTAGAGGGGTCCTACGAGGAAGCCACCAAACTGCTGGAACGGTACTGGGCGAGCGAGCCGATTGACGCAGGGAGCGGCCATGGAAAGGGGGAGGCAAAACCTCCGACGAAGAAAGCCGTAAGGCCGAAACAGCAGGCGAATGGAGAAGCCGCGGCGCCAAAAGTCGACGCCAATGAATGGGCAAACACGATCAAAGATGATCCGCGATTTGATACATTCCAAACGAAGGTCTTACACCAAAAGGATGTCTACAATAAGCTTGCCTTCGTTGCTTGGTACATTGGAGAATCGATCCACCTCTCTTCCGGAGACATTCACAGAATCCTCGAACTTCTTGGCGTCAAGCTAAGCCTTCCGGCGATTTCGACTTGCCTATCCAAAAATTCTACCAAGTTCCTTACAGCGGCAGAGAAAGGTCCCGGCCATAGCACTCTCTATAAGCTTGTCTCGAAAGCTCGAAAGGAGTTCGGCGAGTTCGTGGGTGAATGAAAGCGCAGCTAGAGGATTTCGCACACGCTCTTCTCAGTCTCAAGACGAATGAGACTGAGAAGGCCGTTGCGTGTATGTGGTTCGAAACGTACCACAATCCTAATCGCGTTTTCACAATCAAGGAGATTATCTCTGCGCTTAACGGAGTCGGCCTCATCACTTCGCCGATCAATGGTCCTCGATTGAGCGAAAAGCTGAAAAAGCATAAAAAGGTTACCTTCGACCGCATCAACCAAGTGTTTACCTTACCGGCTGTTTCGATGAAGCAGTTGAACGAGGAGTTCGAGAAGCTTCTTCAGGTCAAGCAAGTGAAAATTGTCGGTGCTCTGATCGATCCGGCCTTGTTCGATGGAACGCGCGAGTATTTTCCGAAGCTGACACGTGAAATCAACGGCAGTTTCGAGTATGGCTTTTTTGATGGAGCGGCAGTCCTTCTTCGGCGAATGATTGAATCGCTTTTGATTGAGGCATTTATTTTTCAGAAACTTGAGGGCATCATCAAGAAGCCGGACAACTCATACAAGATGCTCGACGACTTGATCGGATTAGTGAAGAGCGGGCACCATTTGCGTCTTTCACGAGGAATGGATAAGATTTTGGACGCTGTTAAAGAGTTAGGAGACACAGCCTCCCATCATCGTTTCCACATTGCCATGAACAATGACTTTGATTGGCTGAAGTCACGGATCGGCAAACTTTTATCTGAATTGATCGTAAAATCTGGAATAAGATGACTGAAGATAATTCGCGAAAACAAAGAGCTGGGCATCAGGAGGTTCACGGGGAGACTATCGCGAAGTTCGAATTCTTCGACGCAGGATGGAACCCTTACAGTAGATACCTCGATGATGAAAAAGTCGATCTCATCCTACGACGTAGATCGGGAACCAAGATACTTTACCGTGAGATCCAGGTAAAGTATCGACGCCTATTCCAGTGCACCGCCAAATGGGAGGTTCCGCTCTTTGAATTTACTACCTGGGGCTTCTTCGAACCAGACGACTTCGTTCGGAGGGATCTGTTCGTTGCTATTATTGCCCATTTGCCAGGCACACCGTATTCCGGTGACATCTTCGTTTTTCCAGCGCCGACATTTAGGAAATTAATCCTCTGCGGAATTCCCAAGAAGAAGAACCCTGGCGCATATAAGCTCTATTTTGCCCGCGCGCATAATGGTGATTGGTATCTCTGGCGTCGCACAAATTTTAAGACGCTTAACAACGACACGGTCGTTAACATAACCAAGTATCGGCGGGCGTTTGCTCTCTTGGATTAGCCTACTTCTTAGCGCTCCGGCTACCCAAGGTTCCTCTCCCTCGCTCGCTTAACCCTGGACCTCGGGTACTTCGTCGCTCCGCGACTTTGCGAACGGACTGGCGTTCACAGCCGTTTGAATTTTGTCACTCTCATTCAACACCCGCCGGAACGGGACGCGCCGTTATGGCACTTTGGTGTCCTCGGGGTCCGCCGCGGCGGATCGTGACCTCCAGGAGCACGAGGTAATCGTGTGGCTGCGTTTGAGAGTGACAATGTTTTACTGAGCACACATGAGCCGCGATTCAGCCGCGGAGCGGCGAAGTACTCGCAGCCCAGCATGGAGCGCAGCGGAATGCTGGGTGCGCGAACACCAAAACAAATTGCAAGCCCTGCAAGGGCGTTGTATTCCGCACGATCCAAATACACCGCCCTTTCAGGGCTATTTGAACATTTGCATGCATCGTTAACCCAGGGTTCCGCTTCGCTTCACCCTGGGCTGCGGGTACTTCGTCGCTACGCGACTTTCCGAACACCGGCATTCTCCTCCCTCCTTTCTTGTTTCTGCATCCGTAACTCCCACCTAACCGAAGCACCATGACAACCAAGACATTAGGACTCGCCATCGCGATCTGCGCCATCATCATCGCTGCTGCCGGTTGCAGCAACGCACAAAAGAGGAGTGACGAGCTATTCGCCGGCCACATGATTGCACCGGCGGAATTAGCAAAGCAGATTCAGGATGGCAGCGCACGCCAAATCACCATCCTGAATATCGGTCCGCGCAAGAATATCCCGGGAGCGATCAAGCTCGGAATGGTCTCGGAGCCGGAAGGCATGGCCGCCTATCGCGCACAGCTTGCGAAGTACCCTTTAGATCAGCAGTTGGTGATCTATTGCGGCTGCTGTCCCTACGAGCATTGCCCGAACGTCCGGCCAGCGGTGGCGGTACTGCAAGAGTTGAAATTCATCAATTACCGCGTGCTCGATATGCCAAGCAACATCGATGTCGATTGGGTCAAGAAGGGGTATCCGCTGGCGCAGTAACGGGTTTTGATGGCTCCACGGTTTTTTCTTCGTATGTTACTCCCGGTATGATAGGCACCTATGGTTCATTGACAACTGAGTCTTGAGATAAGTAAGGGGGAAGCGGATTGTAAGGCTGCAGTTGCCTCTTAGCAACAATGGTCAACACGGCCTGAAAACGCCACAGTTCATGAAGCACAAACGCTCGCGCGCTGTTTCGGTGGTTGAAAATTTCACTCCGCCAAGTGTTGGTTGATGACGATTTGGTGGTGACCGATGGCTGACACTCAGCGTCATCATCACCCGGTCGACTGGCCTGGCCGGCGAAAGCATGCTGTACGAGGCGATGCCGCACGAGGCGATGCTGTACCCGGATGTCGAGCGAGTGCAGTAGTCCGACGAGCCGATCGAGGAATCGGATGAAGTGGCGGCCAAGGCGGGAAAGGTCAAATAAAACTCCCCCTGGAACGGAGAGTAGCGCGCGGCGCTTATTTGCGAAATGCAACGGCCAACTTTCCTGCGACGCACTACCAACGACGAAGCGCTTGGAACGAACATTGTTTCGAAGGCGCACGTCCCGATCTACTGGCTTACATTCTACTCGATCGTCCTCGTACTTATCGTCCCGATTTGGACGATCCACTACCTGCCGTTGGTGGACTATCCACATGCATTAGGCCGTGGTTATATCGCCGCGCACTATGATGCTGTGCCGCTATTTCAGCGGATGTATGAACCACCGTTATCGATCGTGCCAAATATGGCCTTTGAAGCACTCTGCTCTTGGGCAGGCAGGGTCGTTCCCGTCGACCTATTGGGACGCATCTTCATCTCGGCTATTATCTTTCTTTTCGCGCTTGGCTGCCACAGTGTTGCTCGTCTTTTTGCTGGCGGGAACTCGTGGACAGCTCTCCCTATGATTTTCTTCATTTATTCGACCCACTTAAAGTACGGCAACATCAATTTTCTTTTCGCACTCGCTGTCTTTCTGCTTCTCTATGCATTGTGGCGAAGAAGCGTTGTTGCCCACCCATGGAGCGCAGCGCTTTTGCTCACCCTTATTTTGCCTGTCACATTCCTTTCTCATCTCGCGACGTACGCATTCGAGTGGGTCGCGGTCGGGCTTTCTCTTGTCTTTCTCGCGAAGCAGCGCCAATTAACACTCCCACACATCATCGGTCAGCTCGTAGCATTACTCCTGCCGCTCGTCCTCTTCCAGTTGTTTCTTTCACACGGCGGAACGGTTGGTCGCCTTTCGTTCAATTCGCCATTGATGAAGCTCGTTGAAACGCTTACGTTGATATCCACTTACCGCCGTTGGTTCGATGTCATCTTCCTGGCGAGCCTGTTGGTTATCACCATTTATTCGCTCCGCAAGATCGAGCGTTTTCATATCTCAAAGGAGGCGGCCACGATTGGCCTTACATTCTATGCCCTGCTCCTTGCGACTCCGAGTACATTCTTTACATCGAACGGCGCCGACGTCCGTTTCCTAATACCGAGCTTTGTGTTTAGTATCGCTTCGATTCGCTTTTCGATCTCGTCGCGTGACTTGCGTACCACGCTTGCGCTTTTGCTGATCGTCTCTCTGGTTCGTATTGGCGTTATTGTGTTCGATTGGAACGCGATGAACCAGTGGCTTGAACCCCAGATGGCATTATTGGAGAAAGTCCCGAGCGAGAGTCGTTTCTATCCGCTGTCTCTGCCAGATTCCAGTCGGTCTCTCGAAGGGAAATTGTTTCCCGCATTTGGCATCTACCCAATCGTGGCGAATGGCAGCTATCATCCGGCGCTTCTTACGATCCGGTCGCAGCATCCGGTTGTCGGACGCGATGGGGGCCATTATTTGCCTCCGGAATTCCAGGATAAGCCAGAATTATCGAATGAACGCCTCAGGCAAATCCTCGATTCGAACGATTATTTGTGGTGCTACCGGCTTTCGCCACAGATTCTCCATAGCCTTGAGCCATTCACTGAGGTTGCCTCCACGGGCCGCAATGCGTTACTGCTACGAGTGCGACATGATAGGAAATAATATTCGCCTGACCAAATTTTGAATTCAATAATTTGTTGACCCAGGGTTCCTCTTGCAAGATTGCTCCGCGACTCAGCATCCGGCATTCTCCTCCCTCCTTCCTTGTTTGCACATCCGCAACTCCCACCTAACTGAAGAACCATGAAAACCAAGACTTTAGGACTCGCCATCGCGATCTGTGCCATCATTATTGCCATGGCCGGATGCAGCACCGCGCAAAAGAAGAGTGACGAGCTGTTCGCCGGCCACATGATCGCGCCGGCGGAATTAGCGAAGATGATTCAGGACGGCAGCGCCGCGAAGCTCACCATCCTGAATATCGGTCCGCGCAAGAATATCCCGGGAGCGATCAAGCTTGGAATGGTCTCCGAGCCAGAGGGCATGGCCGCATATCGCACACAACTTGCGAAATACCCGAAGGATCAGCAATTGGTGATCTATTGCGGCTGCTGTCCCTACGAGCATTGCCCGAACGTTCGTCCTGCGGTTGCAATACTGAACGAGATGAAGTTCACCAACTACCGCGTACTCGACATGCCGAGCAACATCGATGTTGACTGGATCAAGAAGGGGTATCCGTTAGCGCAGTAGCGAATCGGCACGGGTTCGGCAGCCTCAGCGGCAATCGCTATAAATCTTTTGTTGGTTGGGCGTAACAAAAACCAGTGACCGATGCTATTTGATGCTCATGTCCTGAAAAAGAATGAGTGCAATCGACACAAAGTACTACTCGAGTGCTGCGGACATCATAATTGAGACTTGGGCAGATTGCGAAGACCGAATCCACCCTCCGCTTCGTTAACGCGGCAGATGCTACCGCCGATTTTACGGAAGTTACCGCCGATCTTACGAGAGAAGAAGCTCCGCGTGCAGAAGCCGCACACGTTGTGGGAGTCGCTTGGCCCTGGCCTCGTGACTGGCGCGGCGGACGACGATCCGAGTGGCGTCGCGACCTACTCTCAGGCGGGCGCGCAGATCGGGACGCCGATCCTCTGGACGATGCTCTTTACCTGGCCGCTGATGACAGCGATCCAGATGGTGAGCGCGCAGATC
>JADGPZ010000143.1 GCA_017882165.1 Candidatus Kapaibacterium sp. | reverse complement strand
ATCCGCCCAGTGCGAGAAAAAAGATGAAAGATGAAAGATGAAAGATGAAGGTCTTTTTCACCACTCGCACGATTCTTTTATTTTCATATTTCATCTTTTCCATTAGGATCCTTTCGGAACTTCCAGCGGACGCTCGCGGTGCGTCAGAATCCAATCACCGTTTTCGGTGAGTGCCTCGCGGCCAAGCTCAGCGATAAACGCGCGGGCCTGATCGAACGAACTCGCAGCCAGCAAGCGATCGAGATGCACTTTGGCGCGGTGATAGAACACGCTCATCCTATCGTACTGCTTTGCAACTTCAGAAACGGCGTTTCGCTGCAAATAGCTACTAAGGATTGCAGCCAAAAGCGGTAACACCCCAATGGTAAAGAGTAGCCATTGATCTTGGTCCTGGATCACGGACTGCAACATTGCAAGCCCAAGTCCGAACAAGAAAAGAGTGGAGATGACGACGTCCATCTTGCGATACCAATCGTGGTTACGATGGGCAGATTTTGCAAAATAGCGCGCTTGATCCTCGACCCAATACTTCACGACCCACGTGAGATGCTCCTCTTCCGTATCTGCCGTCGTATTGATCGGCGTCTTGTCCCCACGGGTCTCTGTCATGGGACTTCGGACGGCATGGCGAATCCAGTCGAGCTCGCTCTTCTGCTTCCGCATGTAATAATCCGCCGCCGAGTCTTTGAGCCCTGCCATCTTCCAGAAGAATTGGACCCGCAGGCCTTCGGCGAGCGCTCGATAATCGAGATACTTTACATGGTATCCGCGCCAAGACGCCCACCGGACCACGAAGAAAATACAAAGAAACATGACCAGGTACATCACCATCCACAATTTACTATCGGGAAGCGGTCCGGCGTAGAGGTTGAATGACGCCGCCGCCCCAAAGAAACAAGCAAGCATTACCTGCATCGCTCTCATGGTCCGCTTCTGGAATCGCTGACTGAGGACATCGGCAATCGCATAGAAATCCAAAGTTTCCCTCTGCATCGCCGGAAGGGCATGCTGCAGGTGACCGGGGAACACATAGTCTTTGCTTTGGCGCTGGTGTTCCTGAAGTTCATGTTTGTAACGGAGCGCGTCCCGGTTGAAGGTATCCATGCGCGCGTAAATGTCGCGTTGCGCCTTCTCGGCTTCGGCCAGCGAGGAGAACCCGGGTGGATACAACCGGTGGACGGAGAATGGAGGGTCAACCGTCTGCATGTTGGACCGGCGCGGCGTGACAATATGAAAGACCGGCGCGCTTTCTGGCGCGTCGAGTTCACTATGCGGCGGTGCAAACGGCTCTGGAACCCCTTCGAGCCGGTATTGGACGACTTGCGACGTGCCGCCGACCAGATTCCGGCGCACACCATCCCAGAGCGCAATGAGAATCTGACTGTGCGTCACGAGGTACGCACCCAACTGTGCATATTGCATGTCGCGCGCTGGTCCACGACTCGCAATATCGCTGGCAGAATGCGGCGGCATGATCGGCAACTCGAAAAAGTGCTCAGCCTTACCCAGTAACTCGCGAAACTCGGCGATCGAGTCTCCTTTAAAATCAAGCTCGTAGAGGTCGAGCGGCATCGGCAGCACGGCGATGAGCTTCATCCCCAGCTCGAGAGCCAAACGGGCTGCCAGCCGGTCTGCCCCTTCGGCAAGCCCACATACCATGAGAAAAGATGTGGACGGATACAACTTTGTGATTCGAACGTACTGCTTGCTCAGTTCCTGCTCGATCTTCGGGTAATCCTCGTCTCGCAGATCACGGTGACCCGTCACACCGATGATGATCGGCAATGGGCCATGGGATACTCGATCGGAATTCGCAAGCCCCGGATCGCCTTCGAGCAACTCCCGCTCGACAAACTCTTCAAGAACACTATCGAGACGCGCAGGATCCTCGGCCAAGCGTCGGCGCGTGCCGCCGGCGGGTGGCTGAGCGATCTGTGGGACAGGCACTTCGTCCTGCAAGTCCGTCATGCGGTCAGGGCTTCGGAGGAGGAGGAATTTGATTGGGATTGTATCCACCCGAGTTGAAACCGGGCTGAATCGGCGGTGGCTGGGTCCCAGGCTGCATGCCAGGCTGCATGCCGGGCTGCATGCCGGGCTGCATGCCGGGCAGCGGATTGGAAGGCGGTTTCTCTCCGGGATTTGGCGTTGCACTGCTCTGTCCCGGCGTGGATGGAGCCCCCGGCTTGCCGGTTGGGATCAGCGGCGTCGAAAGAATCTCATTCTCGATACCCAGCTTCCGCGCAACGGGAATCGTCAGGTCATACTTGGAATTCGTGTAGAGCAGTATCACATCGTGTGAGGAGCGATCGATCACATAGTCGAATCCAAGATCGGCGGCCAGTTCCTTGATCGCGGTAGCGAGCCGATCGTAGGCCGGCTTCATCAATTGTTGCTGCTGCGCAAACAGCTCGCCTCCATTCTCATCGAACTTGGCGTGGCGAAATTCGTCGATCCGCTTCCGTAGATTATCGAGATCGAGTTGAGTCGCGCTGCGCTCGGCATCCGTCATAATGAGTTTGCGCCGGTCGAAGTCCGTTTGCTTTCGGTCAATCTCGCTTTGCATCTCACTCGCCTCTTTCGTCCACGTGCCAACCAACTGGCTGATCCGCGTCTCCGCGTCTTTCGCTTCGGGCATCCGCTTCAGGAGCTTCGCGGCATCGAGATAGGCTACTTTTGTTTGCGCCTGGAGGCTGGGCGCATCCCAAATGAATCCAAGCGTCAGCACGACGAATGTCGCGCCGAGAAGCGCGCCGCCGATGAGCGCACGGTGAAATCGAAATCGAAATGCCTTAAGATTCATGGTCCCTAAGGAGAACGTTGAGGTCAGCGCAGGCCTTGCTCCCAAAACGAGGAGCGCGCCTGCCTTAGGTAAAGCAGCCGCGCCCCGAAAAAAGTCCCATCACCCGTGCGCTTCCGCGCGGGAGCCAGCGATTATTTCGCGGCCTGAGCCTTGAGGTAATCTTGGAACTTCGTCGTCACGTCCACCGCATCCGCCGTAAAAACGGTGCTGGACTTCTGGAAAATGACGTCAAGCTTGTCCTTCTTGGCAAACGCAGAAAGCTTGGTCTGAACCTTTTCGTAGATGGGCTTCAGCATCTGAGTCTGCATCTGCGCGAGTTCGCCTTCCTGACCGAACTTTGCGTTCTGGAACTTGGTGAACGACTCCTGCAATCCTGCCAAATCCTCTTGGGCCTTCTTCTTGAACTCGGGCGTGCCGGTCTCACCGACCTTCGAGTACGTATCGAGCTTGGCCTGATACTGTGTCTGCATGGTCTTGAGAGTGTCAAGCCAGATCTGACGCTGCGCTTCGAGTTTCGTATTTGCGGCCTGAACTTCCGGCATGCCGGTAAGCACGGCCTGCACGTCGACCACGCCGAGCTTCTGCGCACGAACGGTGGTGCCGGCGCCAAAGATCATCGCAAGGCTTACAAGCCCAAGGATCGCGTAGCGCGAGGCTGCGCGTTGAACGAATTTTGTCATGTTGTCTCCGAAATTGAAAAAAATGAGTGAATGGTTTTCTAAGAATTCCCAGCAATGCAACTGCTTGCATGTTTCTGACAGAACTGGCCAGCTATTGCGCAAAATCGGGAAGCACAAAGCCATAGCGCCCCGAAAAGATTCCAATTTCGGCCTCATACGGGAATTATACGCCCGCTGTTCCACTAACCAAGAAAGCTTTGATCGACACCACTTCCCGAACAAGGATGACCCGACGCGAGAGATCCTGGATCCTCGCGTTTGCAGGCGTTGCGCTGGTTTTGCGAATTCCGATCGCGTTTTGGAGTCCGGCTCACATCGCGCAGATTTTGGGCGACGATGCTTTCTATCTCTTCTCGATCGCCCGAAATCTGGCTGCGGGCCTCGGGCCGTCAGTCGATGGGCATCACTTGACGAATGGCTTTCAACCACTTGTCACTCTCCTCTATACACCAATCTTTTGGCTATCCGGCAGCGATTCCTGGCTCGCCGTCCGGTGGACGATTGTACTAAACGGTCTGATCGCCGCTGCCTCGGTCATCGCCGCAGCCGGTGTGGCGCACGCTTTAGCTTGCGTCAACAGCCGAGCGCTAACCCGTTTCAGCCCCGCCATCATCGCCGCATTCCTTTGGACTTTCTCCATCTCCCTTTTTTACCAGACCACCAACGGGCTGGAGACAGGCTTGTATTCCCTCCTGCTTCTGGCCGTGATGTGGTGGAAAATCGAGCGTCCAAATTCCCCGGCTATTTTCGGAGTATTACTCGGCCTCGCGGTCCTCGCTCGGATCGATGCGGCTATTTTCGCCGCAATCGTTTTGGCATTCGAGATCTGGCCGAGCGTGGGCGCTCGTCGCCGCTACAAGACCGCCCTCGTGGCAGGAGCAGTGGCGCTCCTCATCAGTAGTCCCTGGTGGATTTACAATCTCGTCTATTTCGGCAGCATCATGCCGACGAGTGGGCAAGCAGGCCAAATCTGGCCAAGCCAAATCGCGGACAGCATCTCTCGACTCATCCAAACGCTCGATAATATCACGCTCGTAATCGGCTACATCCCGGATGGCTTCGATTTATTGCAGCGTCTGATCGTGGGTATCCTGCTTTCGATTACCATTTGTGTAACAGTGCGCGGGACGGGCATCGCTGCAAAGCTCAAGTCCTCTGCTTCCACTTTGGCCCCACTTGCCATATTTTCTGGCATTCTTGTCATCTACTATACCTTCTTTTTCCACTTCCCTCATTTCATTGTCCGGTATTTGCAACCGTTGCGGGTGCTGTGGCTGATCATTGTGTCGATCACCTTGCCGCGATTAATCGAGGCGTATGCCAACCTGAGTCCAACGCGGAGGCGCGTTACCGCTATTTTCGCATTCACATGTCTCCTTTTGTCGGTCGCCTTTGCTGCGAATCGTTACATGGCGCTATATGATAAGACCGAGCGGCCGGAGTTCTATGATATGGGAGCCTGGGCTGCGGAGCATCCGAGCGACAAGATCGGGATGTTGCAATCCGGCCTCACAAGTTTCTTGGCGCCAAACATCATCAATCTCGATGGCAAGGTGAACGCCGAAGCGCTCCGAGCGCATCAGGAAGGGCATTTGGCTCGGTACATTCGGAACGAACAAATCCTATACATTGCTGACTGGAAGCCATTCATCGAGGACGTGGCCGAAATGTGCCGGAAGGACGAACTCTTTTTCGACTCAGTCGGTATGGTGGGACACATTCAGATTATGAGACGCCGTGTGAGATCACTACCAGCGACCACGCTCGGCATGATCTCACCAAGATCGGTGAATTAGAAATTAGGAATTACTCGTGTTCTTCAGGGATTTGGTAAGCGTATGAAATTTCTCCTTGCATTCAGTTTTGCTATCCTTCTGTCATCCGGTGTCTCGGCGCAGAACCGTTTGACGCCCGAGCAACTTCGCGCGTTTCGCTTGCATGAGATCGAGGAAGCGATTAAGGAAAAGTCGCATCCCGCGCCAGCGCCCACGCTGGCAGCGCCCACGCTGGCAGCGCCCACGCTGAATCCACAGGCCGAAGCAGCCGAGAAAGGCAGCAGCGACCAAACCGAAGCCTTCGGCGAAGCAAAGATCAGTACGAGCACACCCGAGTCCGAAGTCCACGCTGCGATCAATCCGGTAGACACGACAAATATCGTGATCTCGCCGATCCATAATGGCACAACGTTTGGGATGCCGATCTACTACACGAAAAACTTCGGCAAGACCTGGGCCAAGAGCTCATTCTCGCCGGGCCCAAGTGTCAGCGGCGTTTCGGTCACGGGCGGTGGAGATCCTGTGTTCGCTTACGATGCCAATGGCAAACTTTATCTGACATGGATCGACACCTATAAATGGTCGTATCTTTCCGATACGTCACATGGCGCAATGTACTGGGCTTCATCCACAAATGGCGGCCAAACTTGGGTGCGTTCAAAGACTGGGACGATTTCGTCCTCGTGGAGTCAAATTTCCTCGGGTCGCCTTGTGAAAACGACAGGCTTCGATGATAAGCAGTGGGTTGCGTGCGATCGCTCAACCTCGCCATATCACAACACGCTCTACGTTGCGTGGACGAAACTCGGGTTAGATAGCGCGGGCATCATGCTGGCGCGCAAGCTTCCAGGGGTTGATTCGGTGGAAGTCCCGGTGCGTGTTTCGTCTCCCGATCTCATCAAAGTGCAATTCTCGAGCATCGGTGTGGACGCCCATGGCGGCGTGCATGTCACGTTCATGGGCTCCCTGGACCTCCAGAACTATGCGATCTATCATGCCTACAGTGCGGATGGTGGGATGACGTTTAAGCCCGAGGTCAAGATTGCCGACGCGGATATTCCGAACAATTCGGCAGATGCGATGGGAGATGTTCTGTTCGGTATTCGAATCAATGGCAATTATCCGTGCCCGCACTTATCCATTGATACCGCGAACACCGGAAATCTCTACATGGTCTGGAACGCACTTGGCAGCGACCAGAATCTTGGCAACGGCACCCAAATCTATTTCTCCCGCTCGATCGACAACGGAGCGACATGGAGCGATACTGTGCGTATTAATAACGATCCATACAGCGATGTCCCGATCGATCACTTTTATCCGAGCATTGCCGTGAACGGCCACGGCACGATCTCCGTGACGTGGTACGACCGCCGGGAAGATCCGAATAACCAAATCGCGCGGTACTATATGGGCCAGTCTGCCAATCAAGGTTACTCCTGGATCAATACACCCGTCGCTTCCCAGCCGATGGACTTTTCGCATGTGCAAGACAAGGACGGGGGGCCAACCTATGGATTCGGTATCGGCGAGTACACGCAAGTCCTGACCACTCCCTACTATACGATCCCGGTCTGGACCGACGACCGTACGAACGACGGCAACTTGCGCATTTATGCGGCATTTTACCCAAGTGATCTTATCCCAGCGGTCAAGACTCTATCCGATTCTCTCTTTATTAAGATTCGGGACACTGCCAACTCGAACCTTTCAGATGTTAGCATTCGAATCATCGCCGATTCGTTGGCATATCGAGTAGTTGACTCGTTGTATCGTATCCAAAAGACCAGTGGTGTGCAGCCGCTCCGCGTCACATCCGTCGAAGGTGGTATCGAGTTGATTGACCCATATCCGAATCCGGCTAAGTCGATGATAAAGACCGGCTTTATTTTGTCATACGGCGCACATGCGCAACTGCTCGTGACGAACATCCTTGGGGAGACGGTCGCCTCGCTCTTCGATGGCAACTCCGAAGCAGGCGAGCGCGATTTCACATTCGATGCCTCGCGCTTACCGAATGGCGTCTACTATCTCAATCTCGAATCAGATTTGGGGTTCGTGCGTCGAGCGTTCTCAGTAACGCACTAAACGCCCGGTCGCGGGCCTACCGCCGGACCTTGCGCGATACTTTTTTGGTCTTTGAAGCCGCCCGAGATTTCCGGGCGGCTTTCTTCTTGCGCGTCGGTGGGAGCAAGGTTGCCAGACCACTTTTCGCGGCTACGAGCTTCTCCGCCGGTGTGACGAGATCGAACACCAGCGGCACGGCTTGATCGACCGTTGCGATCGGGATGATGTTGAGTCCTTCCTTCACGCGATCCGGTATCTCAGAAAGCGAAAGCACGTTCTCCTGCGGGATGAGCACCGCCTTGATCCCAGCACGCTTCGCCGAGAGCAGTTTTTCCTGCAACCCTCCGATCGCCAGCACGTTACCGCGCAGCGTGATTTCACCCGTCATTGCAAGGTCGCCGCGAGCAGCTTTGCCGGTCACGGCAGAGATCATCGCCATGATGAGAGTGATGCCGGCGGATGGGCCATCCTTCGGGATCGCGCCCTCCGGCAGATGCACGTGAATCTGCTTGCGCTTGGAGAAATCTGCCGGGACCTTCAGCGCCTTGTGGTGCGCGCGTATGTAGGTGAGCGCCGCCTGCGCTGACTCCTTCATCACATCGCCGAGTTGTCCGGTTAGTGTAAGGCGCTCGGTGCCATCGATCAGAACGGCTTCAACCGGCAGCACATCGCCGCCGGTGCTGGTCCAGGCGAGGCCCATCACGGCGCCGACCTTCGGACCAAGCTCGCTCTTCGAAGTGAGAAATTTTGGTACGCCGAGATATTCATCGAGCGACTTTGCAGTCACGGTCACGCGAAATCCTTCGGGCACCGTGAGTCTCGGAGCTTGCTGCTCGGAGCCATCCTCAATGTCAAGAACTTTCGAATTCTCCCCCATCTCTTCGCTCTGCAGAATTCCATTCTTCGAAACTTGCACGTTGCTCAGTTGCTGTGTAATCGCATGACCGTTGCTTTTCGGAATTGCTTTCGCGGCGTTGGACTCCGTCTTGTATGCCTCGGTCACAATCGAGCGGGCGACCTTGCGGCAAATGCGCGCGATCTGCCGGACGAGATTGCGAACGCCGGCCTCC
>JADGPZ010000240.1 GCA_017882165.1 Candidatus Kapaibacterium sp. | reverse complement strand
GAGCAACAGCCGATTTGCGCTGCAAAGCCAACAAATAGTGCTTGGCAGATAAAGGCTGGTACGGACGCCCGCGACTTTCAAGACCGGTGCCTTAAACCACTCGGCCACCCTTCCACGCCTTTGAAATTGTTTAACTATTTATGGGCTGAAGAAGGCCATTTGCTACCGCTTTATCTTCCCCGAAGTCGCGCAGGATTGGCCGACTCCGCATACGTTCCGGCCATGCATACCTGCGCGATCAGGGGTCGCCGCCTTCCCAACAGGCGGCGGCCCCGCCCAAGTAGTGCAGCGGAACCGGCGCCGTGCCGGCAGTTGCGGATTGAGGCGTCCGGTGATCGCCCGGGCGGCTTATTTCTGACCGCGGTACGCATTGTCGGTGGGTTCCGGAATTAACCCGCAGGACAGTCATTCAGCTTAACAAGTGAGTTTCGTTGCGATTCCGGGCGGAAGCCATATGGTTCTGCGCAAGGACATTGCCTCCACGTCCGAGTGATAACGCAAAGCCGTCGAGCGATCATACTCTGCTTGGCGGCTTTTCATTCCTCGAGGGAAGAATGAAGTCGCCCCGTCGCCGACCGATCCAGAAGTCGAAAACGCCAAAGGACATCGCCGATCAGTTTCGGGAATGGCAGGAACTTCGTGCCAAAGTCTCCAAGGCTGAACTTGCCGCCGCGCAAAACAAGACGGCTTCCATCGAAACGAAGGTCAGGGGAAACGGCCACGGCCCGCGAAAGCCGCGCAGCCGTACGCATTAGCCGGCGTCCGGCCGAAAACTCACAAGAAGCGCTTTGCCGTCAAGAGGAAGAGCAACACTGATCCCGACGTGACGACGACGGCAGTCATGTTGAGCGCGCTGCGCACAGCCGTCGATAGCACGATTGGAAAGCGCCTCACGGCAGGAGCGGCTTGCTTCACGCATCCGCCCTTGGATCTCGATCGCTTCTTCGTTGCCATTGCTATCCACCGTTAGGGGGTCAGCCCGTTGAGGCCTGACTTCCCCGTCGAAGTTGATCTCCGATCGTGGCGCACCTTCGCACGCCGCGCGAGAGAAATGCTTAAATCAGGTGGTGAATGGGGAATGACCATCTTCGATGGTTTACGAATTCGGAACGTCGGCGGGCGCCCTGGCGAGATTGACCACCATCAGAATTCCAGCCTTGCCATTCTTTCAATCTGATCGAGGAGCTGCTGAGCCTGCTCCTCGATCTCGAGGGTCATCAGTTCCGCGTCGGATGGTTTTAGGACGCCTTGCGCGCTCACTGAAATGCTTGAGCGTAGCTCACCCATGATGCGACCCCGCAGCTCCGCACTGACCGAGCGAAGGATCAGCGCAGCGATCGTGGAATAGATCACTTCGACTACCTCAGCGAAGGAGCGCCTGACATGTCGCAATCAGCCGATGTTGCCACCAAGCAGGCCGAAGTCATCACACGATGCCGGACCGCGAGTCCGACGAAATGCCGCCCCATCCCGGTTCTGGGGTTACCGGGATGAGACGAAGTTTGGGGCATACGCCCTGATTAGGCGTCGGCGAACGCAAGGTGCGTTTGCGATTCGGGCCACTTCAGGGCGAGACCACTCGAAGCTGAACCCTGAACTCGTCCCAAGCAAGCGCTGCTTTGAAATTTCATAGTTTAAACTTCGCTAACACGCTCGTTCAATTGCAGCCGCGTCCGGGATCCGAACTTTAAAATTTTACGCGTATTAGAGGCTCCATGGGATCAAACGGCGGGGGCCTCCAATGACAATCGAAATAATCGCATTCCTCGGATCTGTTTTCATCGCGACTACTTTGAGCGCGAAAGTCTATGAACGTCGCAACGACGTTTTGTATGGGCCTTATATTCAAGGCCGGGATGAGCAGCATTCTTTTAAAAGCTTGATGGATCAGCTTGAAGAAGCGATCGAGTCGAGTGGCTTGCGGCAGAGCCTCGGGCGCGTCGGTTGGAAGGTCCGCAACGTCAGCTATTTTGCCTCCGCGATCATTTGCTGAGTGAGGGAGCAATGAACCTCGAACAGCATCAGCGTGGTGAACGACCCGGGCTCAAGAACGTCTGCGACGAGTGCGGTAGTCTATCGATTAAGGTGGTTGATCCCGCAACCGCGCCGGCGACTACAGTGATCCAATGCGGTCGATGCAACGCGGTTCGCGGCACCTTGGCCGATTTGCACGATCTGGCGCGGCGAGGCACCGATTTATTCGAATTCTAACCGCGGCTTCTTCCTGGCAAGCAACGCGCTGCCGTGACTGTCATCGAGCATCGATGACATAACCCAATTTTTTGAGATTGTGGAACGCCTGAATTTCCATTGGCTTGGCGGTCTTTGGAATTCTAACCACGAACGCCTTTCCCTTGTTTCTTTTCATTGTCGCGTGCACGTCCGCGAAATGAACGAAATGGTCCTCCGAGATTAATGAACCTTCGCCTCGATCTTCATGATGGATGGCGAGAGACCACTTGGTGCGCATCATAATTCCCCGGTCGTTTAGGCAATTGATTGTCAGAAATTGAGGCTTTTCGTAGCCGCGATCCGTCCCGCGTAGGTATTGACATTTTGATTTTCGATTGGCGGTCAGGTCGCACTTCGAAGATTCACTCCGGCGTTGAGCGGAGCTTTGCGCTCGATCCAACCGCCCCCATGATAGCCGCCTATTCGTCTGGAAAACGAGCTCGACGCTGGGTGCCACTGTGTTTCCGACAAGCCAGCAACCCCGCAGCGACCCTGATCAGCAGCATTGCCCATGTTGAGGGTTCGGACGTCCATCGGGATCGTCAGTCATGCGGGGCGAGCTGGTTGGCGT
>JADGPZ010000142.1 GCA_017882165.1 Candidatus Kapaibacterium sp. | reverse complement strand
TTGGTCTTCTGGTACATCGGGCTCATGCCGGATCTTGCCACCATGCGCGACCGGGCGAAGAGCCTCTTCGTCAAGAGGATTTATGGTATGCTTTCGCTGGGCTGGCGCGGCTCGACGCGGCACTGGAGCCGGTACGAGACGACCTGCCTCCTGCTCGCCGGACTCTGCACACCGCTGGTTGTGTCAGTCCATTCGGTCGTTAGTATGGACTTTGCCATTGGCATAATTCCTGGCTGGCACACGACGATCTTCCCGCCATACTTCGTCGCGGGCGCCGTCTATTCCGGATTTGCAATGGTGCTGACACTTGCGATTCCTGCCCGGAAGCTGTTTGGCCTCGAGGACTTCATCACGATGAAGCACATCGACAATATGGGGAAGGTCATGCTTGCGACGGGGCTTATCGTTGCCTATGCATACACATTCGAGCCGTTTTTCGGCCTCGTGTACTCCGGCAGCAAGTATGAGAAGTTCCTGATCCTGAACCGCATGTTCGGCCCATACGCGCCATTCTACTGGACGCTCGTGCTTTGCAATATTGTGACTCCTCAGTTTCTTTGGTGGCGGAAGATCCGGAGCAATCTTCCGGTACTTTTCATCATTGCCATCGTCGTCAACATCGGCATGTGGCTGGAGCGATTTGTGATCATCGCAATCAGCTTGCACCGCGATTTCCTGCCGAGTTCGTGGGGGATGTTCAAGCCGACAATTTATGACGTCATGACTTTCGCCGGTACGATCGGCTTCTTCCTGACGATGATGCTGCTTTTCCTGCGTTCGCTGCCGGCCATTCCAATGTTCGAACTCAAGGTTGCACTTCCGCAAGCACTTCCTCATCATGATGCCGATGGGCTTCAAGGGGAGGTGGCGGCATGAAGCAAGTCAAGCGCTATCCGATCTACGGCGTGATGGCCGAGTACGACACGCCGACGCAATTATCGGATGCAACCAAGCGCGCATTCGATGCGGGCTACCGCGTGATGGATGCTTACACGCCGTACCCCATTGAGGAAGTTTCCGAAATGATCGGTTTCCATCGGAAGCACAACAAAGTGGCCCTCGCGACGCTCATTGGCGGCGTGATTGGCGGAATCGGCGGGTATTCACTTGCCAGCCTGGCATCATCGGTCTGGTATCCACTCAATATTGCGGGCCGACCGTTCATTCCGTGGCCGATGTATATTCCGGTCACGTTTGAATGCACGATTCTTGTTGCCGGCCTGAGCTGCGCGATCGGGATGATGATGATGAATGGCTTGCCGCAGCCGTATCATCCCGTGTTCAACGTAGAAAGTTTTTCTCGGTCGACAAACGACCGCTTTTTCCTCTGTATCGAATCGCGCGACCCGAAATATGATGAAGCTGCCGTGACCGATTTCCTCGGAACGACCGGCGCAAGAGAGGTGGTGCGGGTCGATGGATAAGAAGCAATTGGCACTTTCTATTCTCGGTCTGGCGGGAACACTCGCCATGTCTGGCTGCCGGCAGGACATGCAGGACCAGCCGAGATACAAAGCGTATCGCGGCAGTGAGATCTTCCCGGATAGTCTCTCTTCCCGGACGCTCGAGGCGGGAACCGTCGCGCGAGGCTACTTGCGGGATGATGATGCATACTATTTAGGTAAGGTTGCCAACACGAAGCCTGCGGCGGCGGATACCGGCGCAAAATCCGCGATGGCCATGGTGAACGAGTTTCCATTCCCGATCACGCGCGAGATCATGGACAAGGGACAGGAGCGATTCAACATCTTTTGCTCGCCGTGTCACGGTGTGCTCGGCGATGGGCGCGGCTTCATCGTGCTCCGTGGATTCCGTCAGCCGCCGACCTATCACCAAGACCGGTTGCGCAACGAGACACTCGGGCATTTTTACGATGTGATCACGAACGGCTTCGGTGTCATGCCGGATTATGCGATGCAAGTCCCACCGCACGAGCGCTGGGCGATCATCTCCTACATTCGCGCATTGCAGTACAGTCAGAATGCGAAGCTCGCGGATCTGCCGCCGGATCAACAGAAGAATTTGAAGTAAGCAGCAGTGGCAATAGCGAACTATACTCTATCACCAACCGCGCTGGATAAGCAGCGGAAGATCGGCTTCATTGCGGCTGTGATCGGCTTCGTATTGCTGCTCGCGGCGATCGTGATGCCGAGCGGCTTCGGTGGCACGAGCGTGACACCAATGTCGCAGTTCTTCCATTCGTACCTCCTCGGTTTCCTGGTCTTCTTCGGCCTCTGCATGGGAAGCCTCGGGCTCCTCC
This sequence comes from Candidatus Kapaibacterium sp., assembly GCA_017882165.1. Classification (GTDB taxonomy): domain Bacteria; phylum Bacteroidota; class Ignavibacteria; order Palsa-1295; family Palsa-1295; genus PALSA-1295. The sequence continues at coordinate 6,166 of JADGPZ010000142.1, read as the reverse complement.
TGTTGCAGTACCTGACCGGTGGCGCCTGGGGCATCATGGCGCGAAGAGTCTTTGAAGCAGGAACCCGCCTCATCCCGATCGCAGCCATTCTGTTCATTCCGGTCATCATCGGCATGTTCACGAATAACATCTATTTGTGGACGAACGCGGCGGCTGTGAAGGCAAGTCCAGTACTGACCGATAAAGCCGGATACCTCAATCCGAGTTTTTGGACGATTCGTGCGGTTGTCTTCTTTGCTTACTTCATCGTCATCGCAACGGTTCTGAATAAGTACGCTCGGAATCTCGATGCCACTCCAGGCTTCAAATGGAGCCGGAAGATCGAGAATTTCTCCGGCGGGGCGCTGTTCTTCTTTTTCTTCGCGGTTTCCTTCGCTGCTGTTGACTGGATCATGTCCCTCTCTCCAGAGTGGTACTCGACCGTTTACGCATTTTTCATTATCGTCGGTCAGGGCATTCTCGCACTGACGTTTGCGATCATGGTGCTCGTTACGCTCTCGCGCGAAGAGCCGATGGCGAGTGCGCTCAAGCCAGGGCACCTGCACGATCTCGGCAAACTCCTCTTTGCGTTCAACTTCCTGTGGGGCTATCTGAGCTTCTCGCAACTTATTATCATCTACGCGGGCAATCTGCCGGAAGAGATCGTGTGGTATCATCACCGCATTCGCGGCGGCTGGCAGTATGTGGCGTATGTCATCATCTTCGTCCACTTCATCATTCCGTTCGCGATTCTTCTTTCACGGGACATCAAGCGCAATGGCCGACGGCTCATCATGATGGCCGGGTGGCTTTTCATCATGCGCATTGTCGATCTCTACTGGCTTGTCGAGCCGAACTGGCACCAGGCGCAATTCTTCTTTAGCTGGGCGGACATTGCCGCGCCACTCGGATTTGTCGGACTCTACGTGTATCTTTTTGTCGGGCAGTACAAGAAGCATGCGGCTTTGCCAACAGGTGAGCCGGAGCTTCAACTCGCACTTCATCCGAAAGGAGCGCACGGATAAGCAATGAGTATCAAAGGCACACCAAGCCATCAGAGCGACCCGCAATCCAAGCACGATGCGGACGAAGTCAACGTTCGGCCTGTCTATCAGTTTTTGCTGTGGCTAGGTCTCTTCGTAGTGGCTACGTACTTTCTTGTTTGGGGCATCTTCAAGTGGAACGATGCGCGAATCAAGCAGGTGAACGAAGCCGTGAATCATATCGCAAAACCAAAGACGGAGCAACTTCCGCCCGAGCCGCGCTTGCAGCTTGCGCCGGGCCACGCGATTCATCCGCTCGACGAAGGGATGAACTATCGCGATTCGGTTGCGCGTGCGCTGGAATCCTTCGGTTTCATCAACCGTGACTCTGGACTGGTCAAGATCCCGATCGATCTTGCGAAGGAGATTCTCCTGAAACGTGGTTTTGCCACGCGCGCGATGAACCAGGCAACGCCCGCTGTCATGATCCCGGAGTTTTCAAGCTCGGGAAGAACCGAGATCGCGCGCGATCAGCGGATTCCAGGTGGGACGTATACCGTGACCGGTGGCAATGTAAATGTGAGGGAAAAGGGCGAATGACTTATCTAAGAGAGGACTTAGTGGACAGAGTGGACGTCGTGGACGGTCCGCATGGCCGACTACGTCAACTGGCAGTGCTTCTGCTGCTGCTGGCTCTGATTGCACGGCCTGCCTTCGCCGGCAACTCCCCGTTCTTCAAGGGCGAAGTGCAGGGACAACCCGCGCCGCAAGGCTTGCCGAAGGCCGTGAAGAACGTTGGCATCGACCAGCATCTGGGCGAACAGGTGACTCTGAATGTGCCGGTCCGCGATGAAGCTGGCAATTGGACTCAGCTCGGCTCGTTCTTTGGAAAGCGGCCCGTCATTCTGGTGATGGCATACTACGAGTGCCCGAATCTTTGCACGATGGTGATGAACGGCGTTTTTGGCGCGATGAAGGCGCTGCCGTTCACGGCCGGGAAAGATTTCGATGTGGTGTCAGTCTCGATCAATCCCCGCGAGACTTCCGAGATGGCCCGCAAAAAGCGAGACGCCTATCTCAGCGGGTATCACCAGACCGAGAACGCAAGTGGATACCACTTCCTGACGACGGACGAGGCGACGATTGAGAAGTTAACGAAGGAGGTTGGCTTCCGTTACTCGTATGATTCCGAAGCCCATCAGTATGCGCACGCTGCCGGCATCATGCTTCTGACGCCCGATGGCAAGCTATCCCGCTATTTTTACGGAATCGAGTTTGCTCCGAAAGATCTGAAATTTGGGCTGATCGACGCTTCTGGTGGTAAGATCGGATCGATTTCCGATAAGGTACTGCTGTATTGCTACCATTACGATCCGGCAAGCAGCAAATACGGTGTTGCCATTACAAACGTTTTGCGCATCGCGGGCGGTCTGACGCTCGTTGGAATGGGTATTATGTTCTACTTTCTTCGAAAACGGGCCAAAGCGCGATTACGGATAGTCAATGCTTGAGATGATACACGGAATCTTAGCACTTAGCACGTTTGGCGCAATCATGGATGCGTCTGGACACTTCGCGCTTCCGAAATTGCTCGGGATGTCTTGGATGTTGCCGGATCAGGCTTCGACACTCGCGCCGGACGTCGATAATCTCTATCTGTTCCTCGTCGGCCTGACGGTTTTCTTCACGGTGCTGATTTCCGGCGCGATTATCTATTTCTTTATCAAGTATCGGCGCCGTTCGAATTCTGAAATTCCTGAGCTGATACATGGATCGGTTTTGCTCGAAACGACGTGGTCGGTTATCCCGCTGCTCATTTCACTCTTCATTTTTGCATGGGGCGCGAAGATCTACCTCGAACAATACACCGTGCCAAACGACGCACTGGACATCTACGTCGTCGGCAAGCAGTGGATGTGGAAATTCCAGCATCCCGAAGGCCAGCGCGAGATCAACGAGTTACACATTCCAATCGGGAAGAAGATCCGCTTCGTCATGGCGACCGAAGATGTGATCCACAGTTTCTACATTCCGGCCTTCCGCATGAAGGAGGACATTGTGCCGGGTCCGAACCGCTACTCCACAGTATGGGCCGAAGCAACGCAGACCGGCACGTTCCACATCTTCTGCGCAGAGTACTGCGGCACCAGCCACTCGGGCATGATCGGATGGGTGACGGTCATGAATAACAAAGATTACGAAGCCTGGCTTGCCGGAGGTGCAGCCGGCGGCTCGATGGCCGAGCGTGGTGCTGCGCTCTTTCAGCAGCTTGGATGCATTACCTGCCATCACTCGGATGGGATGGGACTTGCCCCGAAACTTGAAGGGGTTTACGGCACGGTCCAAATGCTGGAAGGGGATAAGACGGTTCTTGCGGACGACAGCTACGTTCGCGAGTCGATTCTGAGTCCAACAGCGAAGATTGTTCGGGGCTACAAGCCACTAATGCCGCCGTTCCAGGGGATCGTGAGCGAAGAACAGTTGCAGCAACTAATCGCGTATGTCAAGTCGATCGGACCGGCGCAGGCGGCCAGCCCCGCAGGCGCTGGCAAGGCAGCCGCGACATCACCGGCGCCGCGGCCGCCAATCATGTCAACAGGCGCTCCGGAAACGGTTTCGCCACAAAGTGTGCAGGGCACTCCCGGGAAGCAGCCCGCGCAGGATCAGCAAACGGCGAAGCCCAAAGGCGCGAAAAGATAATAAGTTTTTACTATGAGTCTTACCGCAACACTGCCGGCCGCGAATGCCGCCGCTCAAACGAATGGCGAGCCGCTGAATTATTTGAACAACGGTCATGGAATTCGCTCGTGGCTCTTGACGAAAGACCATAAGCGGATTGCGATCCTATACCTGATTTCGGTCAGCATCTTCTTCGTGATCGGCGGTATCTTCGCGTTGCTCGTTCGCATTAATTTGCTATCGCCGAACGGACTGTTCGAGCCGGATACCTACAACCGGATCTTCACGGCACATGGTATCGTGATGGTCTTCTTTTTCCTCGTGCCTGCCGTGCCAGCGATCCTGGGTAACTTCCTGCTTCCGATCATGATCGGCGCGAAGGATATGGCCTTTCCGAAAATCAATCTTCTAAGTTGGTACTGCTACATCATCGGCGCTGCCTTCGCGCTCACGGCGCTCGTTGCCGGCGGCGTGGATACGGGCTGGACGTTTTACACGCCGTATAGCACGACTTATTCGAACTCCAACGTACTTCTCACGGGTATTGGCATCTTCATCGTTGGATTCTCCTCGATCCTGACCGGCATTAATTTTATCGTTACCGTTCACACGATGCGGGCTCCGGGAATGACGTGGTTCCGGCTTCCACTCTTCGTATGGGCGCACTACGCAACGGCGCTCGTCATCATGCTCGGCACGCCGGTGCTTGCGATCACGGTCGCACTCATGGCACTCGAGCGCATCGCGCACGTGGGCATCTTCGACCCGGCGCTGGGAGGCGATCCGGTGCTCTTCCAGCACATGTTCTGGTTCTACTCGCACCCGGCAGTCTATATTATGGTCTTGCCGGCGATGGGTGTCGTCTCGGAGTTGATTGCGAACATGTCGCGAAAGCGTATCTTTGGTTATAAGATCGTCGCAATGTCGAGCCTCGCGATTGCAGTCTTTGGATTCTTAGTCTGGGGACACCATCTCTTCGTCGCGACGCAATCAGTGTACCTCGGGATTATCTTCTCCTTCCTGAGCTATGTCGTCGCAATTCCATCGGCGATCAAGGTCTTTAACTGGACCGCGACGCTCTTCAAAGGCTCCATCTCTTTTGACACCCCGATGCTCTACGGTTTGGGCTTTATCGGGTTGTTCCTGATCGGCGGTATGACCGGTCTCTTCACCGCGGCCCTCGGCTTGGATGTGCATATTACCGATACGTACTTCGTTGTCGCGCACTTCCATTACGTCATGGTCGGTGGTTCGCTGATGGGATTCTTGGGTGGAATGCATCTTTGGTGGGGCAAGATCACGGGCCGCATGTACCCCGAGTCATGGGCGCGGGCGGCCATGGTGATTCAGTTCATCGGTTTCAACCTGACCTTTTTTCCACAGTTTCTTCTTGGCTATCTCGGGATGCCGCGCCGCTATGCATCCTATCCGCCGGAGTTTCAGGTATTGCACGTGCTTTCGACCGCAGGCGCGACGATCCTTGGCATCGGTCTGCTGATTACGATCATTTACTTTATCTGGTCGCTCAAGAAGGGCCAGCGGGCACCGGCAAACCCATGGGGCGCTGCGGGCCTCGAGTGGCATACGAGTTCGCCGCCCCCGACCGAGAATTTCCTCGTGGCGCCTGTTGTAACGTGGGAGGCGTATGACTTCACGCAAACGGAGCCGAAAGCACAGTAATACGTCAGCACTTTAGTACTTCAGAAGAACGTGGCACTAATCGACACAGAGAGGAATCCGGAGCACGTGGAGTCACACGAGCACCACCCGCACCTCATGCATCATTTCGATAGCATGGAGCAGCAGCGTGAGGCGGGTAACCTCGGTATGTGGTGGTTCCTCCTGACCGAGATCATGTTTTTCGGCGGCATGTTCCTGGCGTACACGGTCTACCGGCACATGTACTTCGACGCATTCGCCGCTGGTAGTAATGTGCTCAACCTTTGGTGGGGTACGTTCAATACGGTGGTCCTCATCGGAAGCAGTCTCACCATGGCGCTCGCGGTCTTTCATGCGCAGACTGGCAATTCCAAGAAGGTCGTGATCTTCCTGCTTGCGACCGTGCTTCTTGGCAGCATCTTCCTTCGGGTCAAGTACATCGAGTATAACGACAAGTTTGTGGAGCACGTCTTTCCGGCTGGCGATTTCCGCTGGCCCATTGCGAATGAATCGGTAAGACCCAACAATATAGGGGATTTGCTGCTCATACTCGTCGGAGCCGAGCATTTGAATGGAGCAGGAGCATCCGAGAACGGTCTTGCGGAGAAAAGTCCGGCCAACACCGGCGCGCAGGATCCAGCACCAGGCGGCTGTAGAGCCGAACAGCCCCCTGTCGACAGCACGCATTTGAGATGCGCCTATCACGAGGCGCATCATGACAACGGAGGATCTCCCTATGAAGAAGTACACGCTACCTGACCTACCCTATGAGCACTCCGCGTTGGAGCCGCACTACTCGGCGCAGCTACTCAAGTTGCACCACGGCAAGCATCACGCGGCCTACGTCGCGGATGGCGCTCTTGAGC
>JADGPZ010000048.1 GCA_017882165.1 Candidatus Kapaibacterium sp. | reverse complement strand
AAGAATCTCCCGCTTCTCTCCGCCCGACACGAGAAAGAAGACATTCCTCGCCTCATTGATCGCGCGAACTGTCATCGAAATCCTGACGGGCGGCGGCTTCGGCGAATGGGTCACAATCACAAGCCGGTAATCCTCGGGATCGAACGTGCCGGGAAATAGCGAGGCTGTGTGCCCATCCTCGCCGAGACCGAGCAGAATGAGATCGAGTGGCATCGCAGGCAAAAGCTCTTTGGAATAAGCGAGTGCTGCGTCCTCAGGATTGATGAATGATGTTGGAATGGCATGGACGTTCGTCGCCGGTATTGGAAGGGGATCGATCAGCATCTCCCGGGCCATGCGATAGTTACTTGCGGGGTCGTCGTGCGGGACGTATCGCTCGTCGCTCCAGTAGAGATGGACTCGTTGCCAGTCGATAGTGTCGTGATAAACGCGGGCAAGGATTTCGTAGAGCGTGCGAGGCGTCTCGCCGCCGGAAAGGGCGAGAGTGAACCGTCCACGTTCTGAGATAGCGTTGTTTGCCAGAACGGCCAGCGCTTCGGCAGCCGAGGCACTAATGGTTTGTAGGTCCGGCAACGCCTTTATGGAATCTATAGAATTCATAGATTCTATGAAGAAGCCCCCGGTCCCCACGATCCCGCTGCATACGGATGTATCCTGTGCTGTCGTTCGAGCACCGGCGTGTAAAGCCTCCACGATGCCAGCGTCTCGTCGGCAGAGACAAACAGGGTTTGATCGCCCTGGAGCACATCACGCAAAAGTGTGTGATACGCGTCTGGGAGCGAGCCGAACGCGTCGGCATACGAGAAGTGCATCCATTCTGTCTGGAGTGAGATCTGGGCGCCGGGCTTCTTGACCTGAAGCGACACGCGGAAGCCTTCGTTCGGCTGGAGCTGGATGATGAGAACGTTCGGTGCAAGCTCGCACTCTTTGTATGGCTTGAAGATCGAGACCGGCGGGCACTTGAACGTCACGATAATCTCCGACACTCGTTCCTTCAGTCGCTTGCCGGTTCGGAGGTAGAATGGGACTCCATGCCAGCGCCAGCTCTCAACAGAAAGTTTAAGCTCGACGAATGTCTCGGTTTTTGAGTCCGGCGCAACACCACGCTCTTGCTGGTATGCAACCACGCCCTCTCCATCAATCTCGCCACGCATATACTGTCCCATCAGTACATCATGCTCCTTGATCGGCGCAATCGATCGGAGTACTTTCACCTTCTCATAGCGAATATCATCTGCATGGAAAGCGGATGGGACTTCCATCGCCGTAAGCGCAAGAAGCTGGGTCAGGTGATTCTGGACCATGTCGCGAAGCGCGCCGGCTTTCTCGTAGTAGCCAGCGCGGTCCTCGACGCCAAGCTGCTCGGCGACTACGATCTCGACTTTCTCGATCTTGTCCCGATTCCAGACCGATTCGAATAGGGTGTTGCCGAATCGGAAGGCAAGTAGATTCTGCACGGTCTCCTTGCCGAGGAAATGATCGATGCGGTAGATTTGATCTTCTCTGAAGTGCTTTTGTGCCAGTGCGTTCAACTCCATCGATGACGCGAGATCGTGCCCGAACGGCTTCTCGATCACGAGACGCGTCCAGCCTGTGCTTTTGTTCAGCCCGGATGTGCCGAGCGCCTCGATCGTTGGCCCAAATGCAACAGGTGGCACTGCGAGATAAAATAAACGATTGCCTGGGAGTTTCTGCGCTCGCTCGAGTTCTTCCAACCGCTTGCGGAGCGCCTCGAAATCAGAAGCCGAACTTGTATCCATGCCCTGATAGAACAGATGCTTCGCACACCAATTTGCAAGCTTGGTGTCTCCTCCATCAGAATGGGCTTGGATTGCGTCGTGTGCGTTCGTTCGGAAGGACTCATCGTTCATCCCTCCGATTCGGTCGATGCCGAGAATGATCGTCCCCTTGGGTAATTCACCTGCCTGCTCGATCTCGTAGAGTGCCGGTAGGACCATCCGATGAGCAAGATCGCCAGTTGCTCCAAAGATCGCGATGATGGCCGGTTCAGATTTGTGCGGCATGTTATTCCTTTGTAATGGGATGTCCGCCGAACTCATTGCGAAGTGCGGAAAGCATCTTATCGGTAAACGAGTCGCGGTCGCGGGATCGGATGCGCTCTATCAGCGCGAGCGTGATGATCGGCGCGGGAACATCGTTCTCGATCGCTTCGAACGCAGTCCATCGTCCCTCGCCGGAATCGGCAACAATGGGCGCAATGCCTTCCAGTTTGGGATTTTTGCTCAGCGCGTCCGCCGCGAGATCGAGCAGCCACGAGCGGACGACGCTACCGACTTGCCAAATCTCGGCGACTTGGTGAGCGTCGAGCGCGAATTCCTTTTTCGCCTTGATGAGCGCAAGACCTTCCGCGTAGGCTTGCATCAGTCCATACTCGATGCCGTTGTGGACCATCTTAACGAAGTGTCCGGCACCGGAGGGGCCGACCCGTCCCCAGCCTTTGTCCGGCGCAGGCGCAAGCGTTTCGAAGATGGGACGGAGCGACTCGATGACCTTCTCGTCGCCGCCGATCATCATGCTGTAGCCGCCCTTGAGTCCCCAAATGCCACCGCTGACTCCGGCATCGATGTAGTGAATGCCTTGCTTCGCAAGCGCCTCTGCCCGGCGCATCGAATCTTTGTAATACGAGTTGCCGCCATCGATCAGTGTGTCGCCTGGTTCGCTGAGAGGTACGAGCGTTGCAATCGTCTCGTCCACAGGTGCCCCAGCCGGGACCATGATCCAAAGTATGTGCGGTTTCGGAAGAGCCGCCACAAGTGAGGCGAGTGAGTCCACGGACGAAACGCCAGAAGAAATCAAACGTTGCCGAGCATCGGCATTTGGGTCGTAGCCGACAACTTCGTGGCCGCCAAGCGAGAGCCGTTCCGCCATGTTGGCGCCCATTCGGCCGAGGCCGATCATTCCGAGTTTCATGATGACAAAGTGTTAAGGTAGTGACTGCGAACCGATTGGATTCCGGTCCTGTTGCAAAATCACTAACAACTAACCTGACTGTAACATGCGTAATCTCATACTTCTTCTGACTCTCGGTCTCTTCCTCACAGCCACAGCGGCGAATGCCTGCGACGGCGACAAAGCCTCCTGCAAGGGCCACAAGGGCAAGAAAACCGCGATGAAGGATTGCAAGGACAAGAAGTGCATGAAGGATGGCAAGTGCACCATGACTGCTGCTGAGCAGGCCAAGGAAGGCTGCACGATGCACGGCACAACAACTTCGTCAACGACCACCACCACGAATGGCGTGACGACAGCGGATGGCGTCACGACCAATGATGCGACCTCAAAGGCTGGATGCGCGGGCAAAGCTGGCAAGCATGACTGCTGCAAAGGCAAGGCTGACGCAGGCACAAAGAGCTGAAGCCCCGTCGAGGATTAAACCAATCCTCCATGGACTTATCTAAGGCGCTCATGAGAGCGCCTTTCTTCCTTATTGCCTTTCTGACATTCGGATCGAGTGTCGGCTTTGCCCAAACACTGTATCGCCAACATTCTGGTTTGGACATCTCCTTCCTCGGCGTCTCTTTTGCTACCGACAGATTCGGCGTCGTGTGCGGCCTCGGCACCGCCGAGTATGGGGAAGCAACTACTCTTGACGGAGGACAGACATGGAAAATATCCGATGGACCGCGCGATCACAATTGCGTCCGATTTTTCGATTCTCTGACTGGGTGTGTTGGGGGTTACAAGTATGTTCAGTCTTTTGTATCGGGCCGCTGGGCCGCAGAACCACAGCTACCTGCCTCCGGTGGTATCTACGGGATAGACTATCCGTCCGCCGATACCGTTATAGCTGTTGGTGGACAGGGTACCATCTGCAAGAGCATCGATTCTGGCAAGACTTGGACGAAAATCGAACCGCCAAAGCTCCTCGCGAACCGGGATTTTTTTGGGGTGACATATTTTGACGATAGCTCATATTGGATCGTCGGTGCGGGCGGAATCGTCCTGTACACGGAAGACGCCGGCACGACATGGCAGCGCATTCCGGTGCCGACGACGAATGACTTGTATTCCATCTGCTTCCCATCCGATGGGATGACCGGCTGGATCGTAGGGGATCAAACCTTGCTCTACACTAGAGACGCTGGGGACACTTGGGCGAGCATTCCAACGACCGCGAACTTAAGGGCCATTGATGGCTATGATAGCACGGGCTTTGCGGTTGGCCTGCACGGTGTGCTGCTTACGACCAATGATCTTGTCCATTGGTCTCCGATCGAAACGGGCACGACTGCAAATTTCTACGGCCTCGACATTCCCGACTCCCTCTATGTTGTTGGTGATAGTGGGATTATTTTGACGACACTGCCACCACCAACGCTTCGGTTCCAGGTGCAGGGCATCGACTTTGGGACCATACAATTGGGCGGCTCGGTACATGATTCACTCCGTATTCAAAACACGGGACAGGTTTCTGTTACAATCACCAATGTCGTTATCGACAAGCGGGAATTTTCATTGGATCGCCCATTTCACGGTCTCGTCATGGGTCCCGAGGCGAACGTCGCACTTGCAGTGACCTGGACGCCATCGCAGACTGTTCATGACAGCTCCATCGTCCATACTTATACCAGCGATGGAACCGAGGAACGTGCAACCCTGATCGGATACGCCCTGCCATCCCTCCTCGTTAAACCGGACCAAGTCGAATCGTTGCCCGTGCGCCTCGTCAGCGGCACTCGATCTGTCTCTTTCGAAATTCCCGGCTCATTCCACTGGCCTGTTCATCTCACTTTGTTTGATCCACTCGGTATCGAACGCACATCGATCGACCTGCAATCGTCATTCGCCTCGCTCCCGGCCACGCTTGGCTCCGGGGTCTATTTCTACCGTCTTTCGACTGCTGGATTCTCCCGGACTGGCAAGTTCGTCCTCGAATAACCGTCAAGCGCTAGCCACGGCCGGTCCCGACCACGGGGAGCTTTTCAGGGCCGGGTGTGTTCGTTTCCACGAGCAATTGGAAGGAATTCGTCCAAATTGACGATCTTTCGTCAAATACTTTCGTTTTTTTGACCTATTGTTCAGCCAACGATTGATCGTTTAACGATCGATCGTTGCACATATTGAAATCATAACCCCTCGGGCGCGCCTCTTTATTTAGGCTCGCCACGGTGTTGAGACAGCAATTGCGAATTGCGTGCATACTGCGGACCCCTGCGGTTGCCCGCACTCGAGATACAGAGGATCGTGGTCGTACCCCGTTAGGTACTATTCTCGGACGTGCTGCCGAGCGCTCTGCGCCCAGCCAGCCCCCGGAAGGCCATGTGAATCCTGGAGACTCCGATTGGTTAACTTCGTTTTCTATCTTCTGACGTTCTGGAAGCGCACTGCGCTCGTGGATCCCACGAGCCGCTTGGCGGATGCTATCGATTCAATGGAATCCGTGTCACATTCCGCGCAACGACCGACGGCCCTGAGGCCGGCCCTGAGGCTCGCGTTTTCCAGGCAGCGGCAGACCCATCCAATTCTCTTCAGGCATCCTAAGACCAGAGGCCGTATGTATTATTGCGGCCAGGGACTGCTCTCCTGATAATCGCTTAGCGAGCAAAGCCCATTGCCACTTGGCCTGTGCCCTGCTCGCCTGAATCGACACTGCTTATCGCGTAGTGGCTTGCCACTCGCGGTCGAGGTCCCCCATCACGAAACTGGCCGCGCGCTGCGAGTGAACGCTCACTCACTTAGCGAAATCGGTCCATTACAGCAGTGAGTTACATCCCCCGCATCCGAAAAGAGATCGTTATCAATGCCGAACGTGAAGACGAAATCCGCATTGCCATCACCGAAGACCGCCGTTTAGTCGAGCTCTTCATCGAAACTCCCGAGACCGAGCGCCACGTCGGAGACATTTATTTAGGTCGCCTCGCCAAAGTCATCCCCGGCATGAATGCAGCCTTCGTCGATGTTGGCTTGGAGCAGGATGCCTTCTTGCACTTCTCCGATGTCGGCGATTCCTATGAAAGCTCGTCGGCATTCCTTGCCGGTGAAGAAGCCGAGATGAGAGACGATGACGACGAGGAAGAAGATTACTTAGTCGAAGAAGGCGCGACCGCTGCCGAGCAAAAGATCTACCGCCCGCGCGGTGGGCGAAGTGGTCAGCCATCGCGCTCGAACGATCGAGGCTTGGCGCAGCGCAGTGAACCAAAGCCGGTACAACTTGCCGCACAAGCAGGGGGATTGGAGCTACGGCTCGCTAATCAGCGCATGGCGCCACGAACTTCGGACTCGCTCCGCTCGCGCGGCGGCAAGGCCATCCCGACGTTGCTCGGCGCGAACGTTTCGCTCGAACCCGATCAACCGATCTTGGTGCAAGTTACGCGCGAAGCATTCGCCAACAAAGGCGTGCGCGTCACAAGCAGAATTTCACTGCCGGGCCGATTCCTCGTGCTTGTTCCGTTCGAACCGGGCATTGGCATCAGCCGCAAAGTATTTTCCGTCCGCGAACGGACGCGTCTGCGCCGCATTGTCCGCTCTCTCAAGCCGCGCGAGCTTGGCGTTATTATCCGAACTGTCGCCGAGAACAAAGAAGAGTCCGCGCTGAAGGAAGATCTTTCACGATTGCTGGAGCAGTGGCGTGAACTCGAAAAGAAAGTCCGCGAAGAGAAACCGCCGCAGCGCGTCTATCAGGATTCGAGCCTGACTTCCAGCGTCATGCGCGATCTCTTTTCACCGGACATCACGCGTATCGTGATCGATTCCAAGAAGATGTATCGCGAAGTCATGGACTACGTGGAGTGGGCCGCGCCGAATTTGACCGGCACGGTCGAGCTGTATCGCGGCTCGCGGCCAATTCTCGATGCATTCAATATTGAGAGCCAGATCGAGCAGACGCTCACGCGAAAGAACATGCTTCCATCCGGAGGCTATCTGTTCATCGAACACACCGAGGCAATGGTCGTGATCGACGTGAACTCCGGCCGCTACGCCGCACGCCGCGAGCAGGAGTTGAACTCGCTCAAGACCAATCTTGAATCTGCTCGCGAAATCGCAAGACAGATTCGCCTGCGCGACATCGGCGGCATTATCGTCATCGACTTCATCGACATGGCGGAGGAGAAGAACCGCAAGAAGGTTTATGACGAGATGAAGAAGGAATTGCGGAAGGACCGTGCGAAATCGTCGGTGCTGCCACTGACCGAGTTTGGTCTGATGCAGATCACCCGGCAGCGAATCCGGCAGTCCATCGTACAGTCGCTATCGGACACATGTCCGGTTTGCGGCGGCACGGGTTTGCTCGTCAACCGCACGACAATCCTGCGTCAGATCGAGCGTTGGCTCGAACGCTTCCGCGCTGCCAGCGGCGAGCGTAAGCTCACACTGAAAGTCCATCCGACGCTCGGGCAGATGTTGAGTGCCGGACTGGCTTCACCACTGCGCAGTTTGCAACTCAAGTTCTTCATGTTCATCAAGTTGGAGATCGACGAGTCGCTCACGGGTGACGAGTTCCGTTTCTTCAGCGCAAAACAGAAGCGCGAGATCACGGAGGACTATTCGTCCACGGGAGTCGAACTCTCCGCAAGCGCGGCCGTAAGCGATGACGAAACCGAGGAGGACGAAGAGTCGCAATCGGAGACGGAGTTGATCGAGGAGCCGCACGACGAGCGCGATGAAGATTCGGATGACTTCGATGATCCTGCCGAAGAAGGTTCGCGTGGTGGCGGGCATCGCGGCGGCCGCGATCGCCCTCGGCAGCAGCGATCGCGTGGGCAGGGACGTCCTGCGCGCGAGGAATCACATAGCGAGGGCGCGGATGCGCCTGCGGAGAGACAGCCTACCGCTCGAAAGTATTTGTAGCACCGAGAAGGTCCCATTGGACTTTTACAAGAAAGCGATTTTTTTGAATATTCTCGGAGTTCGCGGAAGCAACAGGGAATCTTTGGAAGAGCGAATCGAATTGTAATACGCGAAGGCTCTCTGAGGATTACGCGAATGCGCAATCGGGGGCCTAATGTGGTGAAGGTGAAAGAAGCGCGTGTAGCCTGGGGCGGGATGCCCCAGGCTATATGCGTTTAAAGAGATGCCGACGAAGTGCTAAAGTGCTCATGTGCTGAAGTGCTTACGAGTTTTGCTGTGTTCCTATGGAATGCGACAGGCCACAAAAGTATTTTAGCACGTAAGCACTTTAGCACTTCCCATTGACCCGCTTCTTTCTCGGCCTCGGTTTCGTGATATTCCTGCTGGCGGCGGGGTTGATCGCGCTTGGCGTGCATTTTATGTCGGGGACGGTGTCTCAGCCGTCAGGAATGGCTACCGTCCGTGGTATCGGCGCCTCCGTTCAGATCGATCGCGATGAGTACGGCATTCCGCACATCCACGCCGCAACCGAGCGCGATGCCTGGTTCGGTTTGGGCTATGCCGAAGCGCAGGATCGGCTGTTCCAAATGGAGTTCTCGCGGCGGGTCGGGCAAGGCCGCATGTCGGAAGTCTTTGGTCCAAAGACATTGACGCTCGACACCTGGTCGCGCACAATTGGCTTTGCGCGGATTGCTCGCGAGATGTTGCAGAAGTGTACTCCCCATACACGAGAAGTTCTGACGGCATTTACGAACGGGATCAACGCGCGCATTCGCGAGTCCCCAACGCGTCTCGGTTTCGAGTTCGATGCACTCAAGCTTGTACCCGAAGAGTGGAAGCCAGAGGACTGCCTCATCATGGTGCGGCTCATGTCGTGGGAGATGAACTTCGCGTATCTTGCCGACGCGGCGTACGGCGATTTCGCACTTGCGCTCGACGAGGAGCACATGCACTCGCTGTTTCCCGATTACACCGATGACGGGGCGACCGTGATCGATGGCGCCGATCCGCGCAACTTCGTTTCGGATTACCTGAAGATCGCGCCCATGCCGGCAACGTCGATCAGCCCGGTGCCAAAGCCGGTGGTCGTTGCGGTGTCCACTCCGTCCATCCCGCCCACTGCGTCCACTCCGGCACCCAAAGGGACCAAAGGTACGAAAGCGACCGCAGCGACAAAAGCATTCAAAGCACCAAAGCCTGCGCCTCACCCAAAGCCAACGAAGCAGCCAGCCAAGCAAGCGCCGAAGCCACCCGCTGCACAGCCGCATCCGAGCATCAAGCCGCCGCAGCCGCATATTCCAAAGCCGCCACCGCGAATCAACGCACTACAATTTCCGAAAGGCTTTATTGCAGAGTTGCACGCCATCCAGCGCTCGATTGATAGTATTCTGGGTCCACGCCAGATGGGCGGTGGATCGAACTCATTTGCGATTGCTCCAGCACGTTCGGCCAGCGGAGGCGCCGTGCTTGAAAATGATGCGCACTTGAAGCTCGATGCTCCGGCACGATGGTATCTCGCGCATCTCACAAGCGATGACGGACTCAATGTCGCGGGATTTCTCATTCCCGGAATGCCGGCGTTCCTGAGTGGGCGTACGCCAGAAATATCGTGGGGCATTACCGCTGCGATGGCCGACGAAACAGACTTCTTCATTGAGAAGGGCGATCCGACGAACACATATTACCAACTTCCCGGAGGCACTTGGCAAGCATACACTGTTGTGCATGATACGATCCGCATCCGCGATTCCGTTGGCGGTTCGTTCACGAAGCGTGCGATCACAATTCGGATCACGAAGGATGGCCCGATCGTCAGCGCACTCCATCCCGATAGTCTGATCGAGATTGTTGAGGAAAATCGAAATGCTGGCGGAATTCCAGACTCTACCTTCTTCCGTACAGCGAAACCTGTCGCGATGCAATGGAATGGCCTTTACGCGATGGGCGACGAGATCGGTGGATTCCTGAATCTGCTTCACACAAAATCTGTGAGCGAAGCGCGGGGCGGAATGTCAAGTGTTGCGACGCCGTGTCTCAATCTCTGCCTTGCGGACGCGCACGGGAGCGTCGCCTATCAATACATCGGACGCCTGCCGCGCCGCGCCGGGAGCGAAGATCGCCTCATGTTGCCGAGAGACGGCACGAACGCGGCGGATGCGTGGCAAGGCTTCATTTCTATGGCGCAGCTTCCGAGCTTGACCAATCCGCCGCGCGGCTACATTGTCTCGGCCAACAATCCCCCGATGAAGTCGCGGCCATTCCCATTCTCGAACGATTGGGAGCCATCTGCCCGCGCGGACCGGATCACAGAACTTGTCGAGCGGAGCGGGAAGCTTTCAACATCAGACATCGCGCGCATCCAGACGGATGTCATCAGCCCCTACGATCTTCGTCGTGTGTTGCAATACGTGCTGCACCTGCATCCCGATCCGCATCCACCACGCATGACGCCGGACAGCATATCGCTCTTCCGCCTTGATTCGCTGAGGATATTCTGGAAGGAAGATTCCATTCGCAGGCATGGCACGAACGTGGCCGATAGTGTGATGCGGATTGTCAGACAAAAAGACTCGGCCTTCCTCGCCGCGCACCGGCCACCAGAAGATACGATCAAGACTCAGAAGACCGATCCATTCACCGCGCTGGTGCTCGAATATCTCCGCAACTGGGATGGCAGCATGCGACCGGAGGAAATTGCGCCGGCGATTTACTCGGTCTTTCTCAACCGCTTGATCTACAACACCTTCCACGATGTGCTCGGCACGCAGCGCTATGCGGAGTTTATCGGACTCGAAAACTTGCCGCTCCAAACACTTGCCCGCATTTTGCCGGATACCGGAAACATCTGGTGGCATGATGGGTGGCGATCTGTTGGGGGCTTGAATAATGCGCAGAATCCACGCGACTCGGTCATCGAGTTCAGCTTCCATGAAGCGCTCCGCATTCTCGCCGCGAGCTTTGGGCGCGACATTCGCCAGTGGCAGTGGGGACGGATGCACACGCTGACCATGCATCACCCCTTCAGCAAATCGAGCGCGCTGATAGCAAGTCTTGCCGATGTGCAAGCCGGTCCCGCACCCGGCGGACCGACGACGGTTTTGCAGGCAATGTATCATCTATGGGCGCCATACGAGGAAGTTGTTGGTCCCTCGATGCGCATGATCGCCGACATGAAGACGAACGATCTGCTCGCCGTGCTCCCCACCGGCAACTCCGAAGCCATCTTCGGCGATCACTACCGCGATATGCTCAGTCTTTACAAGAAGGGTCAGCTTGTTCGCCTCTCGCTCACCGAGCGCAAGCCGGAGTGGAAGCGGTGGGAGCTGAGGCCGGAATAACATGCGCATCGACATCATCTCTGCCGTTCCGAAGCTGTTGGAGAGTCCGCTCTCGGAGAGCATCGTCAAGCGCGCGCGAGAGAAGGGCGCGATCGAGATCGTCATCCACGATCTACGCGAATATGGACTCGGCAAGTACCACCAGATCGACGACGAGCCATTCGGCGGCGGTGCCGGAATGATCCTGAAGCCCGAGCCGATTTTTGCGCTGATGCAACGACTCACCAACGAGCGAGACTACGACGAGCGCATTTTTATGTCGCCGGATGGCGAGCAACTGACGCAGCCGCTTGCAAATGAACTCTCGATGAAGAACAATCTGCTCATCCTCTGCGGCCACTACAAAGGCGTCGATGAGCGGGTGCGCGAGCGATGGATCACGCGCGAGATCACCATCGGCGATTACGTTCTCACTGGCGGCGAGCTACCTGCCTGCGTGCTGGTGGATGCCATCGTGCGCCTCATCCCAGGCGCGATGCACGACTCCGAAAGCGCGATGATGGACTCATTCCAAAACGGCTTGCTCGAAGGGCCGATCTACACGCGGCCGGCAGAGTTCGAAGGAATGAAAGTGCCAGACATTCTTCTCAGCGGCGATCATGCCAAGATCGCGGAGTATCGCGAGGCCGAGGCAATGCGGCGAACAAGTGAGCGAAGGCCAGATCTACTGTCTGAACCATGATTTTATGAGATTTTAGAGATTAAGAAGATTGGTGAATTACAATCATCTCGTTAATCTTTGAAATCTCATAAAATCATGGTTCAGACTTTCTTCTTCCCCGTAAACCTTCGCACGATCTTCAGCCCAGTCAGGATCGCGCCGAGCGCGCCGCCGGTCGCATCGCGCATGAGTGTGACTGGTCCCTCGACCGTGGCGACGACCTGATCCTTCAGCCGCTCGACATCATCGAGCGTGCCGCGCACGATGTCGAGCGCGTCCTCGATCGTCTCATGCACATGGATGAGTTGCTTCTCCACGTTGCCGGTAATTTCCGAAACGTGGGACGTAATCTGGTTGACATTCCCGAGGATCGGGAGAACCTCTGCCTTGACCTCGTTCACGGCCGTGACCATCTGTGCGAGATCCCCGCGAACTTCGTCGAGATATGGCTTGATTGCCGATACGGCCTTCGCAATCGCGATGAAGAGCCAGCCCAATGCGAGCAGCGCTATGCCGCCAGTGATGTAGAGAATAATTTCCATAATAATTAGGAATTAGGAATGAGAGACAAGGAATGAGAGTCAAACTCATTCCTCATTCCTCATTTCATTTTACGTGTCATCCCTCATTCTGCGAGGTTCGTTTTCGTGCTTCCGCGATGGCCCGGTCGGCGTCATCCAAAATGTCGTCAACCTTTTCGCGCGTCCGATCGATAATCTCGTCGGCTTTGGTGCCCGCATCGCCCACGATATTCTTGCCTTCCTTGAATAACTTGTCGCTCGTCGATTTCGCAGTTTGGATCATGCCGCCGACACCTTCGGCGATGTCGTCGAAGGTTTCGGTAATCTTCTTCCGCAACTCCGAGCCTTCGGCCGGCGCGTAGATCAGCGCAAGCGCGCCACCAACAACTGCGCCGACGACCGCGCCCAGCAGGAATGGCCCGATCTTCGAGCTGCCGTTCGCGGCAAATTTCTGTTCGATTTTCCTAAGATTTTCCATTGTGCCGTTGTTTCTCATGCATCGTTCTACGGGGTTTAGATTCAAATGGATACGCAAATTGTAAACCATTTCTCAGGCAGGGGGATTCACTTCCGGTCTGGCGCGGTTTCCGCGCCGGGATCCGGGATGAATTCATGGGTGCCGAAACCGCCCCACCAGAACACTTGCATAACGCCAGCTACTACACCGTGATGGCCGATGGGACCATCAAGCAGGTCAACCCGTTCACGGATAACGAGGTCTGGAGCGTACCGGGCCGCGCCGCACGCGGCAGTGCTCAGGCATTCTCGCCGAATGGCGTCGCACCGAACGGTGTCGCACCGAACGGCGTCGCGCCAAACCCGAAGCCGCTCGCGCCGGAAGATTTTACCACCTTCTGCGCCTTTTGCGCGGATCGGCTGTTCGAGACCCCTCCCGAGAAATCCCGCCTCGTCCAGAATCCGGATGGCAGCTACACCCGGCACGATCACGTCCGGCCCAGCGACATGAAGGTGGGGATGGCCGATCAGGCACCGATGAACTGGCTTTTCCGCCGTGTGCCGAATCTCTTCGAAATTGTCACCATCGATTACTGGAAAAAGAACTATAACTTCTATCTTCCGAGTCAGAAAATCGACTGGAAGGAGATGTACCACTCCGACCCGGTCGGCGCACAGCATGTCCGTGATATTACCGCCTACCGGATGCGCGTGACCGGTGTGCCGCAGGAGAAGATCGACGCCTTGTCCGACGACGACCTCTGGCTGATGGCCGATGCGTTCTTCGGTGGCGGTCACGAGCTGATCATTGCCGCGCCGCACTTCGAACGCAACGCTTCGGACGCGAGCCAGCTCTTCTCATCGGGTGACATGACGCCCGAAGAGCATAACCAGTATTTCAAGTTTACGATCGATGCGATGGCCGATATTTTCGCGTCGAACCGATACATTCGATACATCTCAGTCTTCCAAAACTGGCTCTCGCCGGCCGGCGCGAGTTTCAATCATCTTCATAAGCAACTCGTCGGCATTGACGATTGGGGCGCCTCCATCCGTCACCAGATCGAGATGCTCCGGCAGAACCCGAACGCCTACAACGAGCTTGCAGCCAATCTGCTTTCGAGGCACAATCTCATATTCGCCGAGAATGAAGAGGCGATTGCCTTCGCCGGCATCGGACATCGCCATCCGACGATCGAAATTTTTTCAAAGAGCTATTTCTCGCGGCCGTATGAACATTCCGAAGCCGAGGTCCGAGGCATGAGCGAACTCGTGCATGCGTGCCATGCTGCGACCGGCGCGAAGATCTCATCGAACGAGGAGTGGTACTATTCGCCGATCGACGCGGTCCACAAAATGCCGTGGCATGTGCTCATCAAGTGGCGCGTGAACACCGCCGCCGGATTCGAAGGCGGCACGTCGATCTACATCAATCCCATCGCGCCGCTCGATCTCCGCGACCGCATCGTGACGAACCTCTACAGTCTCCGCTACGAAGGCCGCATCGCAAGCTCTATCCGCATCGCCGACGAGTGCCAGGTCCGCCCGAACCCGCTCCGGTATTACCTTCAGTAGCTCGCCGACGATTCAGTGGCGACTCACATCATGGATGCCGCTTCTGGAAATGTCGGTCCCGCTCCAAATCAATTCCTCTTGCTCCGACCAGTCCCAAGTTGTGCCATCGCTTATCGCGTGCGGCAGCCCAGTCCACCGAATCGGTAGGGATTACTTTTATTCTTTCAGGAATCCAAAAGAGGAAGAGACTTTAGAAGAGAAGCCCCCATATAAGTATAACGCTGGAACCGGGTGCGTCTGTTGCAATGTCGCGTAAATGCTTATGTCACAATGATTTACGGCCAATCAATCTCCGTAGTGCCAGTCGGGAAGATCCACATCATAGTCTTTCGGGGCGGGTTTTTCGAGTGGCAATCCATCCGGTTGCTCGACCATGATGTCCATTGATGTCTCTAAAATGAGGAATTCGGGCTCGGTGCTGAGTTTTCTGAGTCTCTCCATCGCCAGATCTCCAAGCTTCTGCCATTGTTCCCTCCTTCCTTTTCGTTGTTTGTAATTACCCATATATATACAACATAAGAAATCGCCCGATTTGCTGCAAATATGCACAAGTCATTGAGGTCTAATGACTTACAGGGACACATGCGAGTAGGTGCCCATTAATGTACGGGTAATATACGGCGCCCCGAGGCCAATGTCAAGAGGGAACGCGAGATTTCTTTCAGCCACAGCGGGGCGGTCTCTTTCTCAGCCCCAGCGGGGCGAAATATTTATAGCCCCGGGTGGAGCGGAGCGGAACCCGGGGTTCGCGATTCGTTGAAGATTCAGAGTCCCGGAGGGCCGACACAGTTTCTTTGCAAGATTTTTTCACCCCCATCAGCGGCGCCATACGCTGTTGATACTGCACGAAGAGATACGCCACACGTTCTGATTCCCTCGTGAACGGCTTCTTGCGGTGGGCTTCGGAGCCGGGTTTAATCGCTTACGAGCCGGTCTAAGATTTCCGGCCAATGCCGGTCCCAGTCCGATAAAAATTCTGTCATATCAGCGTTCTGACACCGAACGGCATCACGTTCAAAGATAAACTCCCACACTAATTCATCACCCGTCTGCTTCCCTAAATTCCCTAACTCATAGAGTGTATTGAGTTCACTTCGTGGAATGACAAGAAAATTCGTCCACCGCTTATTGCGACGAAGGACAAGAATATAGGTGAGCTCGACGTTGGGAGTTGTCACAAGTTGATCGCGCCGAAATTTGAACTGCGCAGTGCAAGAACCATCCTCGCGCTCATCCGCCGTCCCCGTTTTTACTTGAACCGGCCAGTATCCGGCCTGACCATCCTCGATAATAAAGACATCTTCACCAATATCGATCTCCGGAGTAGCGGCATTGTAACCACGAGACAATAATTCGGAGAGAACCGCTAACTCCCCGCTGCGCCCAATATAAAGTGACCTCCGGTCAGGCATTCGGGTAAAACTTCTTACCCGTCACCGGGTCAACGATCTCGTACCCTCCAAACCGTTCATCCAGTTCTTTTTCGCTCAATTGCGTCAGCAATTGTGCGACCTGCTCGTAAAGATCGCCGCGGTAGGAATCAAAATCGCCTGCCGTGTCGAATGCAATGAATACCCGCGGTACGGGACGAATCTGCGGCTCTCTCTCGTGCAATTTCAAGGTGCTTTGAGGATTGAGGCTGAACGTGTATCCGTCGCGCTGGGTGCTTCTCGTGATCTGTAGCATGAAATCGAAAAACCCCGTTTGTTAACGTTCGGTTGCGAATGGTCCCGCATTTTACACCGCGTTGCTTCGCTTTGCCGGTTTCTTCTTCCCCGCCACCCCCATCAACGGCGCTGTGAGCTGTTGATACAGCTCGAAGAGATAGGCCACACGTTCGGCTTCGCTCGCGAAAGACTTCTTGCCATACGCGGCGTCCACGGCTTTGTCGAGCGCCTGATGCGCCTTCACGAGAGCCGGGGGCATCGAAAGCGGATCGTAGAGATCGGCGAGCGTCGAGTTCGGAAATTGCTTACGTGTTTCAAGCACTCCATTCGCAGCCTTCTCAATTTCTTGCTTTTGCTTATCCGTTGCTGATACCGGCCATGGGAAATTATTGTAAACGATGTCCTTCGAATAACGATAATCGCTCTTTAGTCTTCCACACGTTGCGCGGACCCAAGCCATGTGCATCGTTGAAGAGAGAATGCCGAAGTGATAGGGCGTCGCGTTTGGCATGACCTTCAGCAGATTGCTCGCGAAGGTCTCAGGCTGTTCAAAACCAATTGGAATAAACGGACGACGTTCGGAAGATACTTCGGGGATAGCAAGATAAGCACTCTTCGGCATATTTTCAACAAGGAATCTCGTAGGGGTGTCTGCTATCTTCCGTGTTGCTGCTCGCTTGCTCTCTAATCTGAAGTTGCGAACTGCCTGAATCCTTTTAGGCGCTTCGACCAATTTTCTTAGCTCGTCAGGTGCGCAATCTCCAAGCCAAAGACACCACCGTTCATACCCGTTTATCAGTTCATCAGATCCAATCCAGCGACGGAAATAGGGCTTTGCTTCTGGCTCGGATGTGAGATACGTGTCCCTTTGCTCCGTGGTGAAGAGATAATGCCCACCATCTATAGGTTGGTTGCCAATTCCGATTTCTGGAACATCACAAAGAGGATGCTGACGGCTGGGAAGGGTCACATCCGGCGCATCGACGAGATATGGATTGATGTTTTTTGCTACGATTGCGTGTGGCTCACCCTTAATGTCGCTATAATCGAAAATCGTCCTTCTTTGTGGTTCGATTGAAGCGAAACCAACAATCACGCAATGGACAGCCGCCATCCCGGAGGCCTCATTGCGCCACATGAATGTGCGATGCGCGAAATGGATCTTGATGCCAAGATGGAGCAACTCACTCCATAGAATTCCGGCCTGCTCGCCCTGAACGATCGAATTCGTACTCACGAATGCGCAGACAATGCGAGTATCCTTAATAAGGTGAGCCGCCTTTACATACCACCCCGTCACTAAGTCGAGCGTGCCACTATTCTTTATGCCAGAAAAGACCAACTGCAAATCGGCTTTTTGTTCGTCGGTTAAGAATTTTGACCCGACAAAAGGCGGGTTACCGAGAATATAGCTCAGTTCGTTTCTCGGAACAATGCTCGCCCAATCAATTCTCAGCGCATTGCCGTTGACGATTTTGGCTGAAGTCTTCAATGGAATTCTGGCAAACGATTGCCCGAACTCCTGACCCACCAGAGTGTTCATCTGGTGATCGACAAGCCACAGGGCGACTTGTGCGATCTGTGCCGGGAATTCTTCGATCTCAATGCCATAAAACTGATCGACGTCGAGCAGAATCAACTCGTGGACATTGAGCGCCAATTGACGCGTAGTACGCGTGGTGGGCGCCGTCCCCGGCGCCCTCATGCCCTGGGTTGAGCGTGCCGGGGACGGCACGCTCCACGCGGCTCTTAGGACTTCCAATTCCAGCAGCCGAAGTTCGCGATATGTGATAACGAGGAAGTTGCCGCATCCACAGGCGGGATCGAGAAACCGGAGCGTGCGAAGTTTGTCGTGAAAGTCCCTCAGTTTGTTCGCGTTCTTTCCTATCTTATTGAACTCCGACCAAAGCTCATCAAGGAACAACGGCTTTATGAGCTTGAGGATGTTTTTCTCGCTCGTGTAGTGCGCCCCGATATTGCGGCGGGCTTTGTCATCCATAATCGACTGGAAGAGCGCTCCGAAAATAGCGGGACTGATCTTGCTCCAATCGAGCTCACAACACACGAGGAGTTGCCTCCTCATTTGTGCGTTGAAGGCCGAAGTGCGAAGCCGTTCGGAAAACAAAGCTCCGTTGATATAGTCGAACTGCGCAAGGTCTTCGTCGAGATTCTTTAGACGCTTCTCTTTCGGCTGATTGAGAATTTGAAACAACTCATCGAGTTTGGCTCCAAGGTCAGAGCCATCCTCCGATGTTCGGTTCTTGATATACTCATGGAAAATCCCACTGTCGAAGATTCCGGTGTCATCGGCGAACAGACAGAAGAGTAATCGGACAAGGAACACTTCGAGATCGTGTCCTTCATAGCCGACCAGCCGGAGTTCGTCGTGAAGATTTCCCATCCGCACCGCAGCCTCGATGTTGACAGGGTCTTGCTCCTTATAGGTGTGAGCCTGGAGTCCAAGAATAAAGGCGAAAAGCCTTACGTGCTTGTGGAAATCCTTAAGCTTGAACTCCTCAACTCCGCCAGAGTCAAGATCGTAAAGCCGAAACCTTGCGAAATCGCAGACGAGAATGTACTGCGGGAGTTCGGC
This sequence comes from Candidatus Kapaibacterium sp., assembly GCA_017882165.1. Taxonomy (GTDB): domain Bacteria; phylum Bacteroidota; class Ignavibacteria; order Palsa-1295; family Palsa-1295; genus PALSA-1295. Next base: position 2,746 of record JADGPZ010000048.1, on the reverse strand, counting down.
GTCCTTGAGGTTCGGGAAATATTCTTTTGCCTGTCGATGTGCGCGGTCGAGGTCTTTGCCTCGCGATTTCATCTCAATGAGAATCTTCCCGGGCCAGATCATGTCGATGAAGCCGTCTTTACCATCGAGCTTCTTGACCTTCGTTTCGAAGGTAGCTACTCTTCGTCGCTTGACGCCGAAAACATTAAAGAAATCATCGAGAAAAGATTTTGCTTCGGCGTCTTCGCTCGTCTCTTCGGACCACTCGCGTGAGAAGGCGATGGCCCGGTCTCGAATCTCGTTCCAGGAGAGAGGCATTCGGATAGAACGCGAGGCGGTTGGTAAATGCTTCCGGGAATGTGCCGTCCCGCTGGGACTCTGAATCTTAAACTAAACCAGAAACCCCCGGTTAAAACCGGGGGCTACCCGCCTCGGCGGGCAGGCACATATGCCGTCCCTAACGGGACTCAGGTTGCGCCGGATTTATTTCTTCTCCGGCACGCCATCGTCGAACAAAATGCCTCGGTAGCTTTTGACGACGGCGGTACCGGGTTTGGCGCGGGTGTCGGAGTACCAGTCGTCGCCGTGGCCTAAGTCGATGAGCATACCGAGCGAGCCGGAGTGGCGCGGCGCGATGAAATTGCCGCCGCCCTGCGAGTTCGTCGTGTCCGACTGCTTAATATAGTAGCGGTCGTCGCCGTGGCTGTCCAACAAATACGCAAACGAAACGAAGAACCCGCAACCCTGGCTCGCGCCGCTGGAGCGGTAGGTGTCGTTGCCCGCCCAATCCTCCAGACATCCGCTGGACCAATCGTGCGCGTTGCCCTGCTCCAGCCAGGCATACGCATCGTAGCTGTCGTCGCCGGAATCATCGAGCAGCGCGCCGAATGAAAGATGAATGCCGCTGCCCTGCGAGTACTGTCCGGCGGAGTAGCGGTCAGCGCCTTGCCAATCATGCAGGATTCCGAGCGAATACCAATAACTTCCCCCCTGACTGAAGTAATCGGCGTCGTATGTATCGTCGCCGTGCCGGTCGCTGAGCAGACCAATGCCGCCATCGGTGCCGATGCCGGTGCTCCACGGCCTCATGCCAAAGCCATAGCCTTGCGACATCGAAATGTGCGCGCGGTTGGGCCAGCGGTCGTCGGGATATTTCCATCCGGCGCGATAGGCGTCGTTGCCCGCGCGTTCGAGCAGCATTCCGAATCCTTTTGCATACGCAAATCCCTGACTATATACATCGGAGCGGTACTGGTCGTCGCCGGAATGTTCGTATAAAAGTCCAATGCCGAGAAACGCCGCGCCTTGCGAGCACCAATGCGAAGTATAAATATCATCGCCGCCGAAATCGGCGAGAATTCCAACACCGAGACATCCGGCGCCTTGCGTCCAGCTTGTGCCGCGATAGATATCGTTGCCGCTGCAATCGACGAGCACGTCCACGCACCCGACGCCGGACGCGATGGGACCGTTATACAAATCGTTGCCCGCAAGATCGACTACGACTCGGAATTTCCCCGGCTTGCATGGCGGAAGATCGTAGACATCGTCTCCGCCAAGATCGATGATAAGTGCAAAGTCGCCATAGTACCGGTTTCGCCCCGCGCCACCAATGACACACCGGCCCGCTATCGTCTCCCACTCCATGAGCACCGCGCCATCGACGCCGGGGACGTCCGTTCTTGCCGTAAACGGCTTACCGGACTGCTTCAGGCTTCGCGTGACATCGCGCGTTAATCCACGCACCCAACTCGTATCGGCAAGCGCGGCCAGCATCCGCGCCGCGCTGACGACATCGGCGAGATGGACTTTGTCCGCATCGCCCAGCAATCCGGCGAGCATCTTCTCCGCATTCTTTCGCGCGGCAAGTTGCGCGACCGGATTTTTCGTCGAATCGACCGGGTCCTCCCAGTTGGTATCGGTATTCAGTAACTGTGCGAGACCATTGGCCAGAGCGGGGAGATTCCCCTGCACTGGCGCATACGCATGGTCGAGCAGTGCTTGCACTTTCGCGAAATACTCGTTCAACTCAGTGACAGAGTTGGGCTTGACAAGCTGAGGTAACTCCTTAGGCAAGCAACCGAGTTGAAATGCCGCCGCACTGATCGCGCCGGCCACACCTTGCTGCGAGGCTTGCCCGCGATCGAGGCTATCCCACACGCCTTGGTCGATGAGCCGCGAGAGAGCGCCGATGCGCGTCGGGTGATGTTCCAAGTAGGTAATAGCATTCAGCCGGAATGGACTTGGGCGATTCGTAAATGGCAGATCGCAAAAATCCATATCGGCCGCATTGGCAATTTGTTCGGCAATCGTATCAGCATAACCGCGAAATCCGTTGGCATCAATGGTCCGCTGCATCCAGGAGTTTACGCGGAGCGGTCCGAGTCCGGCCGGGTCGGTGTATGTCATGGGCGACCGTTTGCCGGTATGAAGCGGCACGGGAATCATGCGCACTTCGCCATTCCGAATGATTTGGAAGTTTAAAGTATCACCTGGCATCGTGGGCGATGCTCCGTGCATGGTGCTGATGCGCGTGTTTAAGACATCGTCCGGCCCGTAGACGGAATCGGCGAGTGTCTTCCCGTTCACGCGCAGCACGACATCGCCCATCATCAGTCCGGCATCATCGGCGGACCAATGCGGCGCCACATGCCAGATGGGACTACCTTTTATAGAGTCCTTCCCGTGCGTGAGCGTGCGGACCGAGTCGGCGGTAATGTCGCGCATGTAAATTCCCAAACGCGGTTTCATCGGCGGCAACTCGCCG
>JADGPZ010000047.1 GCA_017882165.1 Candidatus Kapaibacterium sp. | reverse complement strand
TAGCTAAATTGACGCGGCACCTGCGCATGAACAGCCGAAGCTAAGCACGCAGTGAGAACCAAAGCGAGGAATGTTCGCATGATGGGTTGAAAGAATAGTGAACCAATGCCAAATCCGGCGTACAAAGATAACATGTTCTGACCTCAATGGTTAGGATTTCTCCGGCTCGCTCGCGTCCGGCGGGCATAGCTTCGTATGGTATGTAGTCGAGAATCCCTAAGCAGCACCGGGCACGAAATCGGGGCAAGACCATTCCCTTATTAGTGAAGTGTATCCTGTATGGACATTGGAGTCTGCGTTCGAAATGCTCCGGCACCCGGCACAGCCTGCGTTTGGGGCTTTAGGGTATTCTCATTGGTGCGTGGCCCGGATTGAAATGCTCCGCTTGGTGTCACGATGACCGGGTGCAGAATTCGGTAGTGCTCCAAATTCTGATCGCTCTCGAATCCGATGCCGTCCGTGATGCGGCCATTGGCTTCGACGATGTGGACCGGCGCATCCGAGTGGAGCGTCTGGTCCTTGTTGTTCCATTCGAGTGAATCGGTATCGACGGTTGTGCCGGAATCACTCACGATATGGACCTGACCGTAGGCGGTCATATTGTTCGTTGCCTGGTTCACTCTGGCACTCGTGCTGGTGAGAATCGTCGAGTGCAGCCCATTCCGGTTATAGAAATCGACTTTCACGCTGCTGTCGAGCCAGGTATAACGCTTCGTATCGAATTGCAGGATTCGGCCGGCGTGCAGGATGGCACGCAATGCACCAGCCGAAGAGAAGTTCATGGATGTCTTGTAGCTGACCTGCGATGGCTTGTCAATACCCGAGGCAACGCCGATGCCGCTGGGTGCCGTGCTCGGTATGATCTTCGGTCCGTCGTCGCAGCTTACGAGCGCAAGCGAGAAGAGAACGAGGGCAAAGGCACTTTTCACGAATTGATGCCTGCCTTGACGAGATCGTGCATGTGAATGATGCCGGTCAGCTCGCCAGCATCATCCAGCACCAGAAGCTGCATTACCTTTGGTTGAATGTCCTCCATCCGGTGCAGCGCCTCGATGGCAAGCGCGCTGGAGGAAATCGTCCTTGGCGATTGTGACATAATGTCAGCGGCCCGAACTTCGCGAGTGTCGATCGCAGCATTTGCGAGGAAGAAGCGCCGCAAATCGCCATCGGTGACGATCCCCGCGATCTTTCCATCAATGGTCACCGCAGTTGCACCATAGCGTTTCCGAGACATTTCGAGCATAACCTCGTTCAGTGTTGCCGACACGGTCACTGTTGGAAGCTCCGAGCCGCTTCCCATCAGGTCGCGCACGGAAAATGTCAACTTGCGTCCTAAAGCGCCGGCCGGATGCAAACGCGCGAAATCCTGGGGAGTGAATTGCCTGGCTTCGAGTAGGGCAATGGCCAGCGCGTCTCCAAGCGCAAGCGAGGCGGTCGTTGAGGCCGTGGGTGCCAGATCGTGCGGGCACGCCTCTTCATTGCAGTGGATGAGGAGTACTGCGCCGCCGGAGCCAAGCGCGGCCTGTGTGAGCTTCGAATCGGCCGCGCACGTGATCGCGACGATGGCAACGCCAATCCGGTCGAGCGCCGGCAACAGGACGAGCAACTCGTCCGAGGCTCCACTTTTGCTTAGAATAACAGCAATGTCGCCTTTCTGGACTAAACCGACATCCCCGTGGGCCGCTTCGGCAGGGTGGAGAAAGAAGGCGGGCGTGCCCGTGGAGGTGAGCGTCGAGGCAATTTTGTTTGCGATATGGCCAGATTTTCCTACGCCGGTGACAATAACGCGCCCTTTTGTGCTGAGTAGAAGTTTGCAGGCATGGCTGAATGCCTCGGCATCCAGTGCCGCGCCCGTGGCATGGAGTGCCCGCTCTTCGAGTTCGAACGTTCGTGATGCGCTCTTGCCAAAATCGTGCATGTTCAGGCTCTCCTTGTCAGTGATTCGCGGACGGCAAGCAGGCTCTCCAACAGCGACTCCAAATCCTCCAGCGGAAGCTGTGAGTCGCGGTCGCTCATCGCCTCGGCTGGATTTGGATGTGTTTCCAGGAACAGGCCGTCGATCCCAACAGCCATCGCTGCGCGCGCCAGCGGAGCAAGGAATCGCCGGTCGCCACCGCTCACCCCGTTCTGGCTTGGCCGCTGAATCGAGTGGGTCGCGTCGTAGATAACGGGGCATCCAAACGACCGCATCTGAACGAGCGACCGGAAATCGACGACCAGATCGCCATAGCCGAAAAACGTCCCGCGCTCGGCAAGGATCACGCGATTGTTTCCGGCTTGCTCGATCTTCTCCTTGGCGTGCCTCATGTCTTCTGGAGACATAAACTGGCCCTTCTTCACCTCCACGACTTTTCCCGTCTTTGCCGCAGCTTGTAGTAGCTCTGTTTGACGTGAGAGAAATGCTGGAATCTGAATAATATCAATGGCTTGCGAGGCTGAGACAACCTCCGCAACGTCATGCACGTCACTCAAAACCGGAAGATCGTATTCCTTCCGAATTATCGCAAGAAGCGAGAGCGCGGCATCGTCACCAATGCCGGTGAAACTGCCGCCGCTCGTCCGGTTTGCTTTCCTGTAGGATGATTTGAAAACGAAATCGACGGGAAGGCGGGACTGGACTTTTACGAGCCGTTCCGCGACAGTTCGCAGCAGTGTTTCGGACTCGACGAGGCAGGGTCCAGCTATCACAGCCAGCCGGGGTGTTTGCCCGAATGTGATCTCTCGGCCAGATGGCGAGAGAACAGTAACGGGTCGAATCAGAGAATCAGGGTTGGTTGGCACGGCCGAAAGAACAGCAGATTGGCAAGAATACTCACCTCTAACTTCCACCGGCAGCTTGGCCGGACTGCCGGGCAGCTTCAGCAAGGACGATGGCGGCACTGATAGCCACATTCAGCGACTCCCCCTCGCCATACCGGGGAATGACGATTTCTCCATCCGAGAGCGGCAACAGTCCCGGACGGATGCCATGCGCTTCGCTGCCAAAGAGGAGCAGCGTCCTGGGCTGGAAGGACGTATCGTAGATGGACGTCGCGCCTTTGGAAAGTGTTGTCGCAAGCACCTTCCAACCAGCGAATCGCAGCTTGGCGATGCGGCGGGCAAGATCGACGCCCGGTTCAAGGCCGACGCTGAATATGGCCCCTTGCGTTGCCCGAATGACTTTGGGGGCGAATGGATCGGCGGTTCCCTCACCGAGCAACATCGACTTCACGCCGAACCACGCGGCGGTGCGGATGATCGTGCCGACGTTGCCGGGATCCTGCACGCCATCCAGCGCGATCGCGACGTTGCCGGTCAAATCTGCCTCGGCTTCCGGCATTTTCAGAACGGCGATGATACCCTGCGATTCTTCTGTGTCGCTCAAGCGGGCTGCGAGCTTTTCAGAGATCGAGAAGAGGGGTGCGCCAAGCCGTACACACCGACCGACGAGTCCGGTGTAGCGATCCGCAGCATGGGCGGTGAAGGCAATGTGAACGACCAGAGCGGGTGCTTTGTCCAGAGCGGCTTCGAGGAGGTGCGGACCTTCGATTACAAACTGGCCCTGATTGGACCGCATCCGGGGACGCTGGAGCAATCCGCGAATCTCTTTGGCCTGGGCTTCGGTGAGCGCTTTCATTCGTGGAATTCCCCGAAGACCCGCCGCAGCGTGTCCGAAATTTCGCCGAGCGTCGCAAACGACTCAACAGCGGTGAGGATATGCGGCATGAGGTTCTCGCCGTCGCGCGCAGTTTGCTCGACTTTGGCGATCGCGGCGTCTGTCTTGGCCTGGTCGCGATGCTCGCGCACGGCACGGACGCGCTCGGTCTGCTCGCGCTCGAGCTTCGGATCGATTCGCAGCACATCCGGCACAGACGATTCCTCGGTCACGAACTCATTGACGCCGACCACGATCTCCTCTTTGGCTTCGACTTTCTTCTGCCACTCGTAGGCGCTGCGAGCTATACTATCTTGATAAAACCCGCCCTCGATTGCTTTGACCGCGCCGCCTATCGAATCGACCTCCGCAATCAGCGCCAGGCTGCGGCGCTTCAGCTCGCTCGTCAAATACTCGACGAAGTAGCTGCCTGCCATCGGATCGACCGTGTCCGCGATGCCGGACTCATACGCAATAATCTGCTGCGTCCGGATCGCTGTGCGAGCCGATTCCTCCGTCGGCAGTGCAAGCGCCTCGTCCTTGCCGTTCGTGTGGAGCGATTGCGTTCCACCCAGGACAGCGGCCATTGCTTCGATCGTCGTGCGGACGACGTTGTTCTCGATTTGCTGCGCGGTCAGCGTGGAGCCGGCGGTCTGCGAGTGGAAGCGGAGCTTCCAGGACTCGGGATTCTTCGCATGGAACCGGTCGCGCATGATCTCCGCCCACAGCGTCCGCGCCGCTCGGAATTTCGCGATCTCCTCGAAGAAATTCGAGTGCGCGTTGAAGAAGAAGGAGAGACGCGGCGCAAACCGGTCGATCTCGAGTCCCGCATCCAAAGCGGCCTGCACGTATGCAATCCCATTCGAAAGCGTGAACGCGATTTCCTCTACTGCGGTCGAGCCGGCCTCGCGGATGTGATAGCCGGAGATCGAGATCGTGTTCCACGACGGCAGTTCGTCGGCGCACCAGCGGAAGAGATCTGTCACGATCCGCATCGAAGGCGCGGGCGGATAGATATACGTCCCGCGCGCGGCGTATTCCTTCAGGATGTCGTTCTGGACCGTGCCCGAAAGCTTCCGCAGATCGGCGCCTTGTTTCTTCGCCTTCGCAACGTAGAGCGCCAGCAGGATCGCGGCGGTCGCGTTGATCGTCATCGAAGTCGAGACTTTGGACATCTCGATGCCATCGAAGAGCACATCGAAATCCGCGAGCGAGTCGATCGCGACTCCGACGCGCCCGACTTCGCCACTTGCCATCGGGTGGTCCGAGTCGTAGCCGATCTGCGTCGGAAGATCGAATGCGATGGAGAGGCCCGTCGTGCCCGAAGCAAGCAAGTACTTATACCGCTTGTTCGATTCCTCGGCCGAGCCGAACCCCGCGTACTGCCGCATCGTCCACAGCCGCGAGCGGTACATCTCCGGATAGATCCCGCGCGTAAACGGGTATTCCCCGGCTCCCGTAGCCGCGGCTCCCGGTCCCCGGTTCATCGTGGGCGATGACCCGGTCCCCGGATCCCGTTCTATCTCTATCCCCGAACTCGTCTCGAATCGCTCTTTCCGCAATGGCATACAGCAAAAATACGGCAGTACCGAGGGCAGGCGCTCGCTGCGGGGAGAATTGTTGTAGATTTCCCGGCACACGGCAAATGTCTGGTACTCGGAATTGCCCTCCGCCGCCGGGCACTATCAGCTACGGCTCGCACTTTGAATGGGATCATGTTACCGAAGCGACTCATCGCGTTCTCCGTCTTCGCCGCGCTCGCGGTGATGCCGACGTGTGTACTGCACGCGCAGTGGGTGCAGACGAATGGGCTTGATGGCAAACGTATCTCTTGTCTTGCCGTTAATGGGACCGTTATTTTTGTTGGGACTTCAGGCGAGGGAGTGTTCCGCTCAACCGATATCGGCTTAATCTGGGTACAAGTAAATTCAGGCTTAGGAAACCTTGAGCTAAGCACACTCGCGGTTTCTGGTAATGTAATTTTCGCAGGGACGACAGGAGGCTGGGGTGATCGCGTCTACCTCTCTAAAGACAGTGGTGCAAGTTGGATATCTGCAAGCGGGAACTTGCCCAAGGATGACATTGAAGCGCTATTCACTCAGGGTACGAACGTCTTTGTTTCAACTTTTCAGAATGGTGTTTTTCGTTCGACCGATGGAGGTTTCAACTGGTTTGCTGTGGACTCTGGTCTTGAATCAGGAGGGATTGTTCTTTCATTCGCTGGGCTGGGCACGAACCTCTTTGCAGGATGTCAGGCAGGAGTTTTTCGATCAACTGATAGTGGCACAAGCTGGGCGAAAACAGGCTTAACAAACGCTACTGTCCTTGCACTTGCCGTGCTTAACACGAACCTCTTTGCAGGGCCATTCAATGTTTCTAACGACAGCGGGGGTGTTTCGCTCTCAACCGACAACGGCACACATTGGACTGCTGTAAACAAGGGACTGCCAGACGGCCTAATTGTTGGCTCTTTCCTTATATTAGACAAGTTTATCTTTATCGCTTCGGGTAACGGCATTTACCTTACAACCGATAACGGCTCTTATTGGATGGGAATGAATACCGGATTAAGTGATACAGCCGTATGCTCTTTGGGCTTATTCAGTCCGAACCTATTTGCGGGGATTTCCGGGTCTGGGGTCTGGCGCCGCCCTCTTTCGGAGATGATCGCGCAGAACGCAGTTGCCGAGCCAACGGCAAACAATTATGGGGTTCAATCCTACCCCAACCCCTTCTCACAATCCACCACCATCTCCTTCACACCGGATGCGAGCGGCCATGCGGATGTCTCGGTCGTGAATCTGCTGGGCGTGGAGGTCGCGCGGATATTCTCGGGTGAGCTGGCGGCGGGGGAGCATCGTTTCACGTGGGATGCCGCAACCGGGGGATCCGCCGCGGCGGACGCTACAGGTGTCTATGAGTGCCTTGTGCGCATGAACGGGCGGATCGAGGAGCTGCCAATCATGCTGATGCGCTGATTGAGATTTGGGCGGCCGCTACGCGGCGCTAACCGATAAATGTTTTGTCGCGTCCCGGCCCTTCCGGGCCGGGGCCAGCGCCCACGCTGAACGCAGCGCAGCGGCTCCGCCGCAGGATCCCGATTGCGTGATGTGATCCCGCCCCCGGAGGGGGCCGCGCTGAGTAGCACGGCGCGGGAGCGCCGTGACGACGATTTTCAACAATCATGTGCGCCGCGAAGCGGCCGCCCCGAATTCAAAACCCCTCCCCGTTTTTGTAGTATATTGGTATGGGCCTTGATGGGCACCTATACCTCCAATCAGAAAGGATTTAACACTATGGGACTGACGCCACTGAGAACACAGCGGGTGATGAGCATCGAGAAATTGTTTGGGCTGACCGATCCGCCGCCGGTCCGGTCGCTGTATCACTATGAAGGCTTGAAAGGGAAGATCGACGTTCAGAGCGAGTCGATCAATATCGTGCTCTCGCGGGATGTGCGGGCGAACGTGCGGATTGGCGCGGAGATGGCGCTCACCATCGCGCGCGAGAATCCGGAGCGCGACGTGTGGTACGTGAACACCTATGCCGGCGTCGCGCTGATGAAGGATGCTTTCCGCGAGGCGCTTGCGAACGCGGCGATGCCGATGCCGGAGCCGGAGTATGAGAGCGACACTGAAGAGGTACACATCGAAACCGAAGAAGAGAAATTCGAGAAGGAGCGGGCTGCGCGTATGCTGCGTCCGGGCGGCCCTGATCCTTCGCGTCCATGGGAGAAGTGGGGGCAGGGGAAAGGACAATACGCGCATCTGTGGTTTCGCGAGAACGCGAAAGAATCGGAACAGATCGAGCGGGAGATGCTTGCAAAGCGCATTGCTGAAGCAGCCGAGCGAGCCGCCGCTTTCGAGGCAACGAAGCCTTCACCAGTCCTACCGAATCTGCACCTGTTCGATGTGCCGCTGGGTCAGTGGGATGCGGAGAAACTGGCAGGGGCAATAAATGCGCCTCACCCCCTAACCCCCTCTCCCTGCTGGGAGAGGGGGAAGAACGAAGAAAAGAGGGAGAGAGGGAATCCTGTTCTCATCATCAACTCGTTCGAGTACGCGCCGCTGAACCGGAATGGGAAGTGGCGGATGGCGCGGGAGATACTCGAACTTCAGCAGGCGATGTCGCTAACGGTGGTGGTGTTCTCGCATGAGATGCGAGTCGATCTGGAGGCGGGACTTCCGGGACGCGGCTCGGTGGGTTTGCTGGCGGGTCAGGCGGGGACGGTCGCGCGACTCACGGACCCGTTCGAACATCTAATCCGTTCGCGGAAACCTCGAAATCAGCCTGAACGGGGCAGAGTTCATGAAACACAAATGCTCGCGCCGGGTTTGGAAGATATTGAAGATTTCGAAAAATGCTTATCCGATGGCTCCGAAATACCGGTCATTGCGAGCCGTGCGGAGCACGGCGAAGCAATCTCCGCCACGCAGTCATTGGGACTTCGTAGTGGGGATTGCTTCGTCGGCCTGCGGCCTCCTCGCAATGACAGCCAATAAAGAAGGATGCGGGATGAAGCAAGCGACATAATCGTTAATCATGCGAATCTAAAAAATCTCATAAAATCACGGTTCAGACAATCACGATTCAGACAATGCCAGGTTTCAGCACCAAAGCCATCCACGCCGGCCAAGCGCCGGAGCAAATTACGGGCGCCGTCACGGTGCCGATTTTTCAGTCCTCGACCTACGCGCAGCACAACCTCGGCGAGCACGTAAAATACGATTACGGCCGGACCATCAATCCCACACGCGAAGCATGGGAAACGAGTATCGCTGCGCTGGAAAACGGCAAGCATGGCTTCGCATTTTCAAGCGGCATGTCGGCGATTGCGGCGGCGACATCGATGTTGCGTCCGGGAGACCACGTCGTTGCCGGAGACGATATGTATGGCGGGACGTATCGTTACTTCTCGAAAGTCCTCGCGGAGTTTGGGGTGGAGTTTTCGTTTGTCGATATGCGGCAGATAGGACCTGTTGCAACCGCAATTAAGAAAAATACTCGACTCATCTACTGCGAAACGCCGACCAACCCGATGATGAACCTCGTCGATTTGGCAGCAGTCGCGGAAGTGGCAAAGAAGGCGGGCATCATGAGTGTCGTTGATAATACGTTCATGTCGCCATACTTGCAAAACCCACTCGATTTCGGAATCGACGTGGTGCTGCACTCCGCGACGAAATATCTTGGTGGTCACTCGGATGTGATCGGTGGGGTGGTGGTGACATCGAATGATGCGTATGCGGAGAAGATCAAGTTCTATCAAAACGCTTACGGCGCGATCGCATCGCCATTCGATTCGTGGTTGATGCTCAGGAGCGTCAAGACACTCGCGCTCCGAATGCGGGCGCATTCGAACAACGCACAAATCATTGCGGAGCGGCTTCATGCGGATGCTCGCATTGCGAAAGTCCACTATCCCGGATTGCCAACGCATCCGCAACACGAGCTGGCGCTTCGTCAGATGAAAGACTTTGGCGGGATGATCTCGATCGACACCGGAAGTTTGGAGAAAGCAAAAGCATTTACGAAAGCGCTGCATCACTTCACGCTCGGCGAAAGTCTTGGTGGAGTCGAATCGCTGGTCTGCCATCCGGTCTCGATGACACATGGCTCGGTGCCACCGGAGCAGCGACAAAAGCTTGGCATTACCGATGGATTAGTGCGGCTATCGGTTGGCATTGAAGATGTGGAAGATTTATTGGAGGACATCGAAAGGGGACTGGATGCGATTTAGGATTCTCATCGTAGCAATGTTCGCCGCAATACTTGCGATGGCAGGTTGCAAAGGCAAGCCATCGCTATCGCTGGCAGATGCGCACTATGTTCGGACGACAATCGCGCTGATCCGAGTTAAAAGTAGCCTCATGCCTAACGCCGATACGAACGACACGAAACGGAGGTTAGACTCGATCTATCACGCACATTCGACTTCACAGAATGCTTATCTGGCAGAGACAAAAGCGATCGGCAGCGAGGCAGAAAGGGCAGGCGTGGTGTATGCGGCGATCAAAGATTCGCTTGGAGTGAAATGACTATGAGCGAGTTTTCGCAACGCAGACATCACACTGTCCGCAATCGCTGCGAGTTCGTTCGCCGAAGTAGTTCAGAATGGCATTGCGGCGGCAGGCCCACTCGGTGGCATAGCGCACCATTCGGTCGAGCTTCGCCAGATTAGCCTCGTAGCGAATCGTAAGCTCCTCGGCACCAACGTCGAGATGTTGCAGTGCAACTCTTGGATTAGTGAAAGAGAGATAGAAGATGGTACTACCAGCACGGGGTTTGTTTGGTGCAGAGTATCGCGCAATGCCGAGACCTTCAAGCGTTCGGATTGCGATCTTGAATGATTCGGGGTCGAGCGAAAAGCGATCGAAGAGCTGCGATGGTTCGAAGAAGACTTCCTCTTCATACGCTTTTGGAGCGACCGTTCGAACAAGTGCGGTCAGTGTTTCTTTGACCGGAGTGCTGGTGGATTTGAAGAGCACTTCCTCGACGCGGCGAGGGGTGGCAGTGAATTGGATTTTGGCGCGCTCCTCATGGGCGAGTCCGCGATGCTGCCGGATATGGCCAAGTCGTTCGAGAACTTCGACACTTCGCTCGACGGGCGAAAATGGTTTTGGAATTCGTTCGAGAATCTGGCGCTCGTCGATGGTAAGAATATTTGAGGTATGAGAGCCAACTGCATTTCCAGCAATCTCATGCAGCGTGTTATACACGGACTTGACTTCGGCTTCGGTCGGCGAGTTGGAGCGGATCAGAAATCGCTGCATGTTGACGTCCTTCTCGCTGAAGAAAAGGACGGCATGGGCCGGGGCGCCATCGCGTCCGGCGCGGCCAGACTCCTGATAGTAGGCTTCGAGGGAGCCGGGAACATCATAGTGGACGACAGCTCGGATGTCGGGCTTGTCGATGCCCATTCCGAAGGCGCTCGTGGCAACAATGACGCGAGCCTTGCCGGCGGCGTAGCGGTCCTGGGTTCTTCTTCGAAGAGCGAGGGATAGCCCGGCATGATACGCTTCGACAGAGACTTTAGATGCGATGAGCGATTCTGTGATTTTATCGACCGACTTTCGGGTAGCACCATAGACGATGGCGGGTGAGTCTCCAATTGACAGGATAATATCCTTCAGGCGCGCGTCTTTATCACATTCCTGCATGACGCCATATGCAATGTTGGGCCGTTCGAAACCGGTGACAATCTCAAGCGGATCGCGAAGCGCGAGCAGATGGCCGATGTCGGCGCGGACCTCCGGAGTGGCGGTGGCTGTCAATGCAATGACCGGCGGACGATTTTGGAACAGCTCAAATAGCAAGGGAAGACGTCTATAGGAGGTTCGAAAGTCATGCCCCCACTCGCTGATACAGTGGGCTTCGTCGATTGCGATGAGGGAGATATGTAGCGAACCCAACGCTTCTTTGAAGGACGATGACTCGATCCGTTCTGGCGAGGTGAATATCACCTTAATGCTGCCAGTCGCGGCACGGTGCATGAGGCTTTCGCCCTGTGAGCGACCAAGTGAGCTATTCAGCGCGATGGCCGAAATGCCGAGTGCATTCAGCTTGTCGGACTGGTCCTTCATTAGAGCAATGAGAGGAGAGATAACGAGTGTAACGCCGGGCAGGATGCAGGCAGGAAGTTGGTAGCAGAGCGATTTGCCGCCACCGGTCGGCATTACAACGGAAACGTCCTGTCCGTCAATGACAGCCTCGATCGCCTCGCGTTGCATGGGACGAAACGCATCGAGATGGAACCGCTCACGAAGGACGCTTTCGATATCCACAAGGACTTACTTTCGGACGACAGCGCCCATGCGGACCGGCTCTTCGCCGCAGCTCCGCAACGACTGCTCGACAGCCGTGGCAGTGCTCGGTGGCACAAGTAGAATCAGGCCGATGCCAAGATTGAAGGTTCGTCGCATATCATCCTCGGGTACCATTCCGGCATCCTGAATCAGTCGAAAGATCGCTGGCCGCTGCCACGCATTCCAATCAATTGCGAGATCGAGACCTTCCTGCAATACCCGCGACGTATTGCCGACAATGCCACCTCCGGTGATGTGGCTGAGGGCGTGGATGTCGCGGCCGGGTTGAAATGTCTCGATCAAATGCATGATCGGCTTGAGGTACGACCGGTGGACCTTGAGCAATGCATCTGCAATTGTCAGGCCGCCGAGAAGTTCGGGCTTAGAATCTATGGTGTACTGAGAAAGCAGGGCTCGGCGAGCAAGGGAATATCCATTGGTGTGCAGCCCACTGCTCGGCAAGCCGATCAGAATATCACCCTCCGCAACGGCCTCACGCCGGAACATTCGATCCCGCTCGACAACGCCGACGATGGTGCCCGCCAGATCGTAATCATTTTCGGCATACATGCCGGGCATCTCGGCTGTTTCGCCGCCGATGAGCGCGCAGCCGTTGTTCTGGCATCCACGGACAAAACCAGAAATTATGGATTCACCAATCTCAACGTCGAGCTTACCACAGGCGAAATAGTCAAGGAAGAAGAGTGGTCGAGCGCCGCAGACGAGAATATCGTTGACGCAGTGATTGACCAAGTCTTCGCCGACGGTGTCATGGCGATTGGCCTCGATCGCAACCTTGATCTTGGTGCCTACGCCATCGGTGCTCGATACAAGCACCGGCGCGGTCATCCCCGGAAATCGCGCGTCGAAGAGACCGCCAAAGCCACCGATGTCGGTCAGGACTCGTTCGTCGAACGTCTTCCGCACCATCGGTTTGATGCGGCGCACAAGCTCTTCACCGGCATCGATATTGACGCCGGCGGTTTGATAGGTCAGGCCCTGAGCTTCTTGCGCGCGAATTTCGTCTGTTAAGATCATTGAGGCAGTGCTGTATTTACAAATGTCAGGTAGGCCCGTACGGTCACCGGAGTTGAGATTGCGCTTCGAAGGGAGAAGTTCAGAGTTGCAGCGTAGGATGTATCTCGAACATGCGCAGTCACATCTCGGACAGTCGCGGTCAGCATGAATTCTCCGGCATCGTTCTGGTAAAGAGAATCGGCGATGGTGTCGGCGCCAATGAGTAGCGTGGCGTATGTCAGATTCGAAAGATTGAACGTCGGATCGGACGACACAAGCTGAATTCGCGTAACCTTAGCAGTTCGGAGCAGATATGCGGACGTTCCGTTCTGCTGGTACTCCTTGACCGTGTCGATTCTGCCGGAAGCGGTGATGCTGGCAGCCGAGCCGGGTACGATCGCGTTGGTAATGGAAAAGTCAGCCGAGCGCACCACGTTGAACGTGAAGTATTGATCGACGGTCGGGAGGTTGGAGCAACCGCCGAGTGCAACGATGGCAATCAAAATGATACTGGCCCGAAGCGACTTAATCGTCATGCAAAACGGTAAAGCCTTGCTCCGGCAAGTAGGTTCACTATTTTCCTTTCCATTCAGCTTTCCGCTTGTCGATGAACGCTTTCATGCCCTCTCTCATATCTTCGGAGGCGAAGAGGAGGTAGAAGTTCTTTCGTTCGAATTCAAGGCCCATCTCAATCGTGGTATCGAAAGAACGCAGGATGGCTTCCTTGGCGAGCCGCACGGCAATTGGCGGTTGAGCCGCAATTTCGCGAGCCATTCGTTGCGCCTCTTCGAGATAGAACTCAACCGGTACGACTTTATTAACGAGACCGGCCCGAAGTGCTTCTTCAGCCGTAATCTGTCTGCCAGTCAAAATCATCTCCATCGCGAGCGTCTTGCCGACAGCCCTCGTCAGCCGTTGCGTACCGCCGGCGCCGGGCATGACGCCGAGCAGAATTTCCGGCTGACCGAACTTTGCCGTCTCACTCGCAATGATGATGTCGGCGTGCATGACAAGCTCGCAGCCGCCGCCCAGGGCGAAGCCGGAAACTGCCGCAATGATCGGCTTCTTGATCTTCCGTATGCGATCCCAACGCGCGAATTGATCGCGCATCAGCATCTCAACGGCGGTTGCATCTGCCATCTCCTTGATGTCCGCTCCGGCGGCAAACGCACGCTCGTTGCCGGTCAGCACGAACGCGCGTATATCGACGTCCTGATCGAGCTCTTCGAGCACATCGACCAGTTCGGTCATGATCTCGATATTGAGCGCGTTCATCGCCTTCGGGCGGTTCAGTTGGATGGTGGCGACAGCGTCATCGCGGGAGACTATCAGGTTCTTAAGGTCGTTCATGTGCTGCAAAAATACGAAACCCACGGTGACTGGAACCGTGGGCCGCAAAAAAAGGGGGTTTGCGGGTTAGCGTCTATCCCGTCCGCCGCCAGCGCCGAGGAGCCGAAGGAGCATCATAAAGAGATTCAGAAAGTCCAGATAGAGGCTCAGCGCCGCAAGCGTCGGAGGCACTTCGTGGGCACGGCGCAAGATTCGCGACGTATCGACGAGGATAAAGCCGGAGAAAATTACGACGCCTATCACCGAAAGTCCGAGATCGAGCGTCGTCGATTGCACGAAGAAGTTAACGAACATCACGCCAATTAGCATGAAGAGTCCAATCGAAAGACTCGCTCCGAGATAGCTAAAATCCTTTTTGCTAACAAACGTGTAAAGTGTCAGTCCGCCGAAGATAGAGCCGGTCAGGATCAATGCATCGTAGATCGTCGCCGTGCTCGTGCCTCGAATGTAGCCGTGCGCAATCGCATAGAGCATCGGCGCGACAAACATACCGCTGACAAACGTGGCAATGCTGAGCGTCGGTACTGCACGGCTCGGATTGTTTGCACTCGTCGAAGCGAACCATATCGAGCCGAAGAATACCAGCATTCCGATAATTGGCGAGTGGACGAATGAAAATGCAAGACCGCTTTCCATTGCGATCAGTGTCCCTGCAATGGCACTTCCTACGGCTATTGAAAAGTAGGCGTAGACCTTCCGGACGTATGCAAGGCGTGCCTCCCCAACGAGTTGTAGTGCTTCAGGTGTAAAGGAATAGACAGGATTGGCGAAGTTTTCCATGATAATTCCAAACGAATTCTGGCGGGCGGAGTTTCAGGCTCGCGATGAGCAAAAGCTCATCAGGTCGAGCGCTTCCGGATCTTCTTGTAATTCACTGGCCGCTTCTCTGTGAAGGCGCTGATTCCTTCGCTTACTTCGGGCGAAAGGTTATGGATTGAAAGCCAATCGCGAGCGTGGCCGACCGTCATGTGCCAGGAAAAGTCCTTCCAGAAGTTCAGGTTTTGCTTTGTGTAGCGCAGGCACTCGGGCAGCTTGTTGTAGAGCTTCTCGCAGAGCCGCGCGACAGCCCGGTCAAGATCCTCTTTCGGCACAACCTCGTTGACAAGCCCCCAGGCGAGTGCCTTCTCGGCGGAAATATCCTCGCACAGGAAGAGAATCTCGCGGGCACGGCGGTCACCGACCATGAGTGGAAGCCATTGTGTTGCTCCGGCAGCAGCAACGCTACCGCGTGCGGCACCGACTTGTTTGATGATGACGTGGTCCGCCGCGATGGCAAGATCGCACGAAAGATTCACTTCATTACCGCCGCCCACGACCATGCCGTTCAGACGTGCAACAGTCGGCTTGCCGATATTGCGCAGCCGCTCATGCATCTCGATGAAGACGCGCATCCACTTGTAATAGTCATCCGGGTTGCCGAGGAAGAACTCCTCCTGCTCGGTAAGATCGGCACCGGTGGAAAATGCTTTATCGCCCGCGCCGGTAAGGACGAGTACAGCGATGTCGTCGTCCCATGCTGCGTCTTCGATCGCGACCATCATCTCGCGCAGTGTTGTGAGGTTCAGGCAATTCAGGACCTCGGGGCGATTGATCGTGAGCGTCGCGACGTACTCGTTCTTCTCGTAGAGAATATGCGAGAAGTCTAATGAACGCTTCTCCTGGTATGGACTAAGCTCTTGCGATGATTTTCTGGCCATGGTCTATAATGAGATGTCTTCGGAATTTCCAACGATCATGGAGACGAGTGGTCCGGCAAAGGACATCAGGTCCTTCGCTGCCGCGCGGCTGTTGGGGGATTTCATCGAAGCATTGAGAGCTTCTGCGCTATCGAAGTACATCGTGCAGATGAGGTGCGGCGCGTTGGGCAACGTGTCGTTCGAAGGCGTCAGCATCTTCTCGACCCACGTCACTTCCATACGCCGCAAGCCTTCCATTTGCTTGGCCAGCGGCGTGTGGACCTCCTTGTAATGCTTATCGAATTCTTCTTTGCTTTCCGGTGCGCGGTAGATGGCGATCAGTGTGTGCATACAATTATGTTATGGTCAATGCAAAATTACGACAAGATATTCGACGCGATTGATTATTCGCTCAGAAGCGGATCATCACAGACGGACCAACGCGGAAGTACCAGAGCGGCGAGAACGTATTATTCGTGTAGCCCTGGTCCGTTTGTCCGATCCAGAGAGCAATACCGGGACGCGCTTCGATACCGAGTTGGAATCCTCGCGTTTGCACGAGGTTGAACCCGGCGCCCGCGAAGATGTTCAGGCCCTCGATTCCATCGCTTGCAATCACGTCCCCAGTTCCGTCGTTCGCAATGATCGGATTCCGGTAACTCCACCCCATGTAGTGATAACCCATGCCACCGAAGAGATAAAGGCCGAGAAACGTGTAGGGCGGCGTAATAAACCAATCCGCCCGGAGGTCAAGACCGAACAGTGCAACGCCATCGATCGAATTGGAGAGTCCGTTCGTCGTCTGGATTGGCGCCCATGCGCCTTCGGCTTCGAGATCGACTCGAACATCTTTGGTCACAAAGCCTCCGATTCGTAAAGCGAAGCTTCGAATACCATAGTAAGTAGTTTGATCGACCAATCCCGATTCGAACGATGCACCGACCCATGTACCCTCTGGGACATCCGACGGCGTCGCGACTGGCATGGATGAATGGGCATACGAAGTTATGTTACCATCCGCGTCTATGCTATCTCTAACAGCCGATGATTCACTCGAATCGACCTGCGAACTCCCACCATCCGTGACCACGACAACGACCGGCGGGGTGTGCTCCTCACGCCGCCGTTCACGTTCATGCTCGCGATCCTGCTCCCTTTCGCGCTCGCGTTCCTGCTCTCGCTCTTTCTCTTGCCTTCTTGAATCTTCATTGTCACCGCTATTCGGCTTCGACGCCTGGCCCATTGCGCCACTGAGATTACCCCGAGAGCGTGAAGAGCCGCAGCTCGCTACAAGCACCAACAGTGCCGCGACACAACTCAACCGAACGGCATTAGAAATTCGAGATCTGAGGGGAGAACTCGCGATCATTCGGGGTGTAGGTTAGTGTACTTTGTCGCCGCCGGATCCTGTGATCTGTGGGGGACCGCTGGTACGGAATCCGAAGGGATGCTCGCCTTGTCCCTCAGTGCGAACCTGCCCGTACTGTGATTCGAAGCGGTCCATATTCTCTTTCATCGCGTTGAGCAGCAGTTTGAAATGCTGCGGCGTCATGATGATACGCGCGTGAACGCGGGCGCGCGGCACGCCAGGAGTCACACGGGTGAAGTCGATAATAAACTCGGCAGGGGAGTGGGTGATGATCGCAAGATTGGAATAAATCCCCTCCGCTTCCTGCGGGCCAAGCTCGATCTGGAGTTGCTGCGTGACGGGCTGCTGCGGGTCGATGGTGGTATTGTCTGACATTGTAAAATTATTTTCCCTTTTGTTTAAGTTCGTCGGCTTTCTTGTATGCGGCCTCGGAGTCGGCGGAGCGATTCGCCCGCGCGTAAAGTCTTGCGAGCATCTCCCAGTAATCGTGCGAGTTCGCTGCATCGGTGTTCTTCATCGCTTCCATGTCGGTTACGAGCGCGATGGCCTTGTCCTTTCTGCCAAGCACATCGTAGTTCTCAGCAAGTTGTACGAGGACGCTGACGTCGTTCTTGTCAAGTGCATGCAACCGCTCGAAGTACTCGGTCGACTTGTCGAGCTGCTGCTTGTACTCCGGCTTCTTCGCCTCTTGACTCGCCTTTGCCCAATTCTTGTAGGCGGCTGCGATGTCATAGAGCGCGGAAGGGAACCCCGGATCGAGCGCCAACGCCTTCTCGTATGCGCCCACGGCTCCCTGGTAGTCCTGCGACTTCATCATGAGCGTGCCGTACGAGACGTACATCTGCTTGGAAGGATGTTCGCCAAGAATTCGCTCGTACTCCTGCTTCGCTTTTTCGGTTTTCTCCTGACGCATGTAGATGTCCGGGATGGCCGTTGAAGCGAATTCGTCGGTCGGGTCGAGTTGCTGGAGCGTCATGAGCAGAGGAACAGCCTTGTCGAAGTACGAGGTGGCGATGCCCTTATCATTATGCGCCATGGCAACGAGACCCTTCTGATAGTAGTCGTTGGCCACGACTTCGTATGCCTGTGTCGAGACGCGGAGCGGAACGAGCCCCTCGACCTCCATCTGCGTAATGCGCCAACCGGTAAGCTGCCAAGCGAAGGGAGGTTTGACATTCTTCTCAAAGTAGGCGTATGCCGTCTTACTCGGATAGATATAGATCATCGAGCTATCGTTGCCACCGATTGAAACAATGCGCTTCTGCGCTGGAGTGCCGCCAATGGCCCGCTCCAGCGCTTCCGGCGACATGTGCAGCATGAGGCCCATCGCGATCCCCTGATCGTATGAGGCGCTCACCTGATCGATTTCGGCCACGTAATTCTCGATACCCTTTGCCGTATCCCCGCCCGAATAGTAGATCGTGCCGAGCAGTTCATACGTCTCCGGTTGTTCCGGCGCGAGCTTGCGCGCCGATTCGAGATAGCCGATAGCCGCCTTTCTTGCTTCGGGCGATTCAGGATTGGCCTGATAGGTGTTCAGCCCACCCATATACAGCTCCACCCAAATCGAGCGCTTATATTGCTGAAGCTCCGAGCGGTGTGTTGCCGAGTAGAGCATCGCCGTATCGATGATCTGAGCGACCTTCTCGTAATTCTTCAGGTCGTAGAGATTGACGGTGTAAAGATACCATGCCTCATCGTTCGTCGGATCTTCGTTCAGCGCGCGCTGCAGCATCTTGTCTGCCTGATTATAGTCGCGACGTTGCCGATAGAGCTTGGCACTCTGGATGTCGGCTGCGCCACAGCCGGCAAGTTCGAATGTGAAAACTGCCGCGAGGGTCAGAAGTAGAGTTCGAGTTAAGTTCTTCATCGTTTTACAATGTTTCAAAATCCATCTGCAAAATCAGCAGAATCAGTGCTATCCGGGTTACAGGAGTTATGCGTTTGCCTCTTCCTTCAGCATGTGTGTGAGCAACCGCACCGCAACGCCGGTTCCACCCTTCGGGATGTAGTCCGAAGCGGATTCCGAACGCGCGGTACCCGCAATGTCCAGATGAATCCACGGATAGTCCGTGAAGCGCTTCAGGAACATGGCTGCCGTGATTGCGCCGGCCCAGCGGCCGCCGACGTTCTTGATGTCCGCAACATCGGACTTGATCAGCTCGTCATATTCGTCGTAGATGGGAAGCTCGCATACGCGTTCGTAGGTCGAGTCACCGGAGCGCTTGAGCCGCTCCATCATCGAGGTATCGTTGCCCATCATGCCCGTTGTCACGTGTCCTAACGCCACGACACATGCGCCGGTGAGCGTAGCCAGATCGATGACTGACTTCGGTTTGTAGCGTGAAGCCCAGATCAGAGCGTCCGCCAGAACAAGCCGACCTTCGGCATCGGTGTTGTCAATTTCGACAGAAAGCCCATTCGCATACGTGATAACATCGCCGGGGCGCGTGGCGCTCCCGGATGGCATGTTCTCCGCACAGGAGATGAGGCCTATGACATTAACCGGCAGCTTGAGGTCGCTCGCGGCCTTCAGGGTTGCAATGACAGTCGCGGCGCCCGACATGTCGCTCTTCATATCAGCCATTCCGGCACCGGGTTTCAGCGAAATGCCGCCCGTGTCGAACGTGATACCTTTGCCGACGAGTACGATCGGCGCGGCATCCTTCTTCGGTGCCCCGAGATATTCAAGAGCGACGAAGCGCGCTTCCTTCACACTTCCCTGATTGACCGAGATGATCCCGACCATCTTGTTGGCGAGCAACTCCTTTGGGCCGAAGACGGTAATCTTCAAGCCGTTCTCGCTGGCAACCTGCTTCGCCCAATTCGCAAGCGTTTCCGGATACTTGTTATTCGATGGCTCATTTTCCATCTCGCGGGCGAAGATGACCGCGTTGCAGACGGTCTCGGCTTCGGCGATGGCAGCGTTGACTTCCTCCGCGCTCGAACCCGCGAGACTCGTGCCGTCCTCAAGGACGGTCACGTTCTCAAGGGAGACCTTCGGCTCCTCACGCTTGAAGAACTTATCGTATTTGTAGAGGCCGAGTTTAATACCCTCGACTGCGGCATAAGCGACTTCCGCTCCGGAATGACCTTTGATCTCCGGCAAGTAGATCGCGAGCGAGCGAGACTTGGTGCCCTCGGCTTTTTTGGCCGCGCGGGATGCGGCTCGTCGGACGATCTCGAGCGAGAGCTTATCCTTCTTGCCCATGCCGACGAGCAAGATACGCTTCGCGGCAGCTTCGCTCTTCCTGGGATAAATAACGAATGTCTCCTCCGCCTTACCGGCCATGTCGCCAGTCGCAAGCAGAGCCTCAGCGGCAGTGGCGACGGATGTCCGGCCAAAGTGCTTAATAGTTGCCTGGAGCGCTCGCCGGTCCTCGGGCTGGAAGAAGGCAACGGCAGTAGTACGGACTCTTTTCCAATCGGTCTTTTGAATGCTGAACTTCATGAGATAGATGCTTCAGTTGATAAAAATTTCGCAATGGCGGTGAAATAATCACGCAAAGTTACGAAATCTCGGCGTTCAACCCCGCTAAATGGGTTTGGGCCACCGAAAAAGAGGGAATACTCTTAGCGAAATCGTTGTCGTAAGCGTGAACCTCAACTTCCGTTTTTTATCAATAATTAAGATCGTCTTATGAAAAGACTTTTGAGCTACTCGGTGTCTGTTCTCGTTGTGATGTGTCTCGCACTCGTCGTCACGACCGTTCGAGCACAACTCGTCCCACGAACTGTGCTGCTGGAGGAGGGGACGAATTGGTCCTGCGTGCCGTGCGCTCAGGCGAATCCAGGGGTCGAAGCGTTTTTGCAATCTCATGGCGATTCAATCATTCAGATTGCCTATCATCCGAATTGGCCCGGTGCGGACGATCCCATGTATATGAATGACACGAGGGACAACCAGGGCCGCGTTTCTACGTACTATGGTGTTACCGGAGTGCCTGCGATTATGATCGATGGCAGCACGGTCAGTACGTCACCGGCGAGCTACGAACAAGCATTTAGCACTAGAATTGCGAAGCTTTCGCCAGTCGTCATCTCGGTCAGCCGATCGGTATCTGGGACCACGGTGACGGTTACCGCGACCGTCAATGCCGTAGCGGATGTTTCAAGTTACAAGAAGCTCGTGCTCCGCGTCGAAGCCGTTCAACGTTATATGGACACGGTTGGCCACAATGGCGAAAAGCGGTTTATGAACCCGATGCGCACGATGATGCCGTTGATCTCAATCTCGACCGACGATTGGAGGGCTGCAGATCTGTTCTCCGGCTGCCGAACCTGGGTTGAACATGAACCATCAACAACTGCCCGCACAAACGAGGGCTCGGCGTCTTCAAGCGCGTCACTGCGAAGCCTTGCTTCTCGCCGCCAGGTGAACAGCTGCTGAGGCGTCAGTCCATGGCGCCGGGCTACGCCGCAAACCGTCTCGCCCGCAACCTGGCTTTCGGCCACGAACGCTGCCTTCTCTTCAACTGTCCACGTGCGACGCCGCCCAGCTCCCGTGAACACTTCGATCCGCCGCGGCGC
>JADGPZ010000141.1 GCA_017882165.1 Candidatus Kapaibacterium sp. | reverse complement strand
CGTTGAAGGAAACGTCCGGCCAATCAATGACCTCATGGCAACGCTCGACAAGCAGGATAGCGCGATTCATTTCGCGATGATTCAGGAAGTCCTCGATCATTACAAGAAGCGGAAGAAACCGGATAGCGTCTCAGTCACCTACGAAAAGATGATGACGTTCATGGGGCGCCGCGATCCGAACGTCCTGAATGATTACGCGTGGTATCTGGCCAGCAATACTCACGACGGCCAGCGTGCCCTCGCGATCGCGAATGAAGCCGTCGCGAAGCAACCCGACGACCCTAACTTTCTCGACACGCGCGCGGTTGCTGAAGGTAACCTCGATAAATTCGACGAGGCGATCCGCGACGAGGAGGCCGCGAGGAAACTCGCCCCCAAGCAAGACAAAAGTTATTTTGAAACCCAGCTTTGGCACTTCCGCGACATGAAAGCACAATCGCACGCCGAAATGGAAGAAAACACGTCACCCAAGAAAAAATAATGGCTGAGACACCCACCGCAACATTCACGGACATCCTCGCAGCGATCAAGCCCGCAAAGGCCAACCCCAAACCTGGTAAGCTCTTCATCAACGGCGAGTTCGTCGATGCGCGTTCGGGCAAGACTTTCGCGACGATGAACCCGGCCACCGGCGAAGTGCTGACGAACATCGCTGAAGCTGGCGCCGAAGATGTCGATCTTGCAGTCAAGGCGGCTCGTGCAGCGTTTGAAGAATCCAGCCCTTGGCGAAAGATGACGCCGCGCGATCGCTCGCGTATGCTTTGGAAGCTTGCGGATCTAATTCGCGCAAACGCCGAAGAGCTTTCCGAACTTGAGACGCTCGACACCGGCAAGCCGATCTTTGAGTCGTCGCGCTTCGATATTCCGCTCGCGGCAGAATGCTTCGAGTATTATGCCGGTTGGCCGACGAAGATCACCGGCGAGACGATCCCAAACACCGCTGGCGGTGAAGCACTCGTCTATACGCTGCGCGAGCCAATTGGAGTTTGCGGTCAGATCATTCCATGGAATTTCCCGCTCCAGATGCTTGCGTGGAAAGTCGCGCCGGCGCTCGCGTGCGGCAACACGATTGTTCTCAAGCCGGCGGAGCAAACCCCGCTCACGGCATTGCGTTTTGCTGAACTGACCCTGGAAGCCGGGATTCCCGCCGGCGTTTTCAACGTCGTGACCGGCTTCGGCCCCACGACCGGCGCGGCGATGGTCGAGCATCCCGGCATCGACAAAATCGCATTCACTGGCTCCGTCGAAGTTGGCAAAGAGATCATGCGGACGGCGGCGAAGACTCTCAAGCGGGTCTCGCTCGAGCTCGGTGGCAAATCGCCGAACCTCGTGTTTGCCGATGCCGATCTCGACACTGCCGCGAAGTACGCGTTGGGTGGCATCTTCTTCAACCAGGGCGAGATGTGTACTGCCGGCTCGCGTATTTTTGTGGAGGAGAAAGGCTACGACGAGTTCATGTCGGTGCTGAGAGGTCGCGCGGCGAAGATGGTTGCCGGTGATCCACTGCATCCCAAGACGCGGCTCGGCGCGTTGATTTCTGCCGAGCATTTGGAGCGGGTGATGAGCTATGTTGCAATCGGCAGGGGCGAAGGCGCTTCCGTTGCTGTTGGTGGCGAGCGGATCGGTTCACGCGGATACTTCATGCAGCCGACGGTCCTCGAAGGCGTGACCAACTCGATGCGCGTCGCACAGGAAGAGATATTCGGTCCCGTCGCGAGCGTTATTAAGTTCGCAGATTTGGAGGAAGGCGTCCGTGAAGCGAACAACTCCGAGTTCGGTCTTGCCGCCGCCATCTGGACACGCGACATCAAGAAGGCGCACCGCGTTGCCCGAAGCGTCAAGGCCGGCACCGTCTGGATCAACACGATCTCCACGACCGATAACGCCGCGCCCTTCGGCGGATACAAATCGAGCGGCTTTGGCCGCGAGCTTGGCCGCGCAGCCATCGATCTCTACACGGAGACGAAGACCGTGTGGGTGGATTTGAATGGGTAGTGGTTCGGACTTTTCTGGATTCCATATTCGGATCGTTGTCGTTTAGATTCGTCGCCGTTTAGCAATGTTCGAACATCTTCCAACCAAACGCCGCAACATCTTGCGCTGGCTTCTGGCCGGCGGGATCACAGCGTTCATAGCGCCGTTTGCGTACGCGATCGGAAAGTTTCTCGCGTTTCAGGGCGCATTCGCGGGCAGCAAAACAGCGAAGCTCTCCGCCGCAGAACTTACACCGGACTCGCCATCGAAGCTTGTCGAGATCGAAGGCGAGCCGGTCATCGTCGTGCGCGAAGGAGATAATTCTATCCGCGCTTTCACCGCGACCTGCACGCATCTGGGCTGCATCGTCTCGTTCAAGCCACAAATACCGGGGTTCTACTGCAAGTGCCACAGTGGAAAGTATGACGTAAACGGCGTGAACGTCCCTGGCACCCGGCCCAAGTCGCCGCTGACCGAACTGGTCGTGAATCAGCAGGCGGACGATCTCGAAGTTTCTCTCACTCCGAAAAATTCAGCCGCGTGACACTCATCGACCACCTCCACCTCCGCGAGCCATACGACGCGATCCTCGCGAAGGTCGTACCGCGTCACCGCAGCTCGATATGGTATTACATGGGAGGCCTCGCGCTCTTTTTGTTTTGCCTTCAGATCGTAACCGGTGTGCTGCTCCTCTTCTATTACCAGCCGACACCGGAAGCTGCGCATCAATCGGTCGAGATGTTGATCGCGAAGGCGCCGTTCGGCGGCGTGATTCGCTCGTTGCACTCGTGGAGTGCGAACGCGCTGATTGCCGTCGTCTTCCTCCACATGTTTTCGACCTTCTTTATGAAGAGCTACCGCTCGCCGCGCCAGATCGTATGGCTGACCGGCATCGTGCTACTGCTCCTCATGCTCGGCTTTTGCTTCACCGGATACCTGTTGCCGTGGGATTCGACCGCCTACTTCGCCACTCGCATCGGCACGGAAATTCCAAAAGCGATTCCGTTCTTCGGCGATGCCATTTCCGGCTTGCTTCGCGGATCGAAAAACGTCACGGGCGCGACGCTGACTCGACTTTTCGGACTCCACGTTGCGGTGTTGCCGCTCATCGCCGTGCTCGTCGTTGCCGCGCATGTAACAATGACGGCCTTGCTCGGCAGCGCGATGCCACCGGGCACTGTTGCAAAAGGCAAAACGCGCTTCATTCCGCAGTATGTCCTTGGAGAGTCAATCGTGTGGCTCATCGGTTTCGCCCTGTTGCTGATAGTAGCCGTCTTGCATCCGTGGGAGCTTGGTCCGGCGTATGATCTGACGAAGCCAACCGAGCCGCCAGCCGGTGTGCATCCAGAGTGGTATTTTATGTTCTTGTATCAAAGCCTCAAGTACATCCCGGAATGGGCCGCCGTTGTTTTCTACACGCTGGTATTCATCTTTTGGACGCTCGTGCCATGGCTCGACAGGCGTGCGGGCACTAATCGAAAGTCCCCGCTCTTCACATGGTGTGGCATCGCCGCCATCCTTGGAATGATCGCACTGACGACGTTGGCGTACATTTCTGTTGCGGATGAACAAGCGAAAGCCGAAAAGACGGTCGAGAGTCCGTAGCGGTGCGCCTTCGACGCACGTCTGCTGAGGATTTGAGACTTACGTATTAAAATAATTATTGATACTTTATTATGCAGAAGACATCATATCTTACTCGTTACGCATTCAGTATTCTCACCATGATGCTGGTCTTATCGGCCGGTTCGCTTCGTGCGGTCGCTCAGTCGGACCAAACACCGGCGCCGGCCAGTGGCTCCTCATCGGGGAATGCCCCAAGCGGTACAACCGGCGGCGCCACATCGCAGCATTCAACATCCAGTTCGCACAATACTCCGACCACCGTGGAGCTCCCTCAGGACAGCAACACTTGGCTGCTGATCGCGATCGCCGCGATTGCATTCCTCGTGCTGGTGATCGTTTTGGCGCGTGCCGCGTCAAACAAGAAGGCTGGGAACACCACGACCATTGTGAAATAGCGCAGATGTAGCCGCGACCATTCGGTCGCGGCTACACAATTACGCTTCCTCCATCTCGTCCGTCAAGTCGTCATCAGGACTTTCAATGATCGCTTTGGCGCGCTCGAAATCTTCGGGCTCGACATAGATGTGATAACCGCCGGCGTAATCGAGTGACGGGATCATGTTCGAGCGTTCCTGCGCCTCGAGCATCGCCTCGATGCCTTCGCGTTCGAGCTTGGTATGGACAAGTTCGGCTTCGAATTCGGTCTGATAGGTCGCGAGAAGTGTGAGGTTCGTCATGTGTGGAGTGAGTAATGAATAACGACAAACGAGAAACGGGGGTCGGGTAGTGCCGAGTGTTTTCCCAGGACACAGAGAAAGTCATTGCTCGTTTCTCATTTCTCGATTAAAAAACGGAGTTTTGGGAGCGGCGAAAATTTCCTTCGTATTTTTGCAATCACTCTGAATCGCCAGGGTCGCTTTTTTCGTCTGTTGTTTCGTATTCGCGTGGCCTCACTTGAGTATTGTGCATTGAGCTAAGTAATGGGACAGTTATTCCCGAAGAGTTCGAATTCGCTCGCACGGGCGTCCATTCTGGGCGCTGGTGGGCTTGCCGTGGTCGCGATTTACGCGATGTTCATCGGCATCCCGCGCTCGTCATACTGGAATCAGACCGATATTGTTAAGACGCAGCCGGTGCAGTTCAGCCATAAGCATCACGTTGGCGACGATGGCATCGACTGCCGCTACTGCCACACGTCGGTGGAGAGTTCGAACTCCGCCGGAATGCCGCCGACGAAGACCTGCATGAATTGCCACACACAGCTTTGGGCGACGACGACGTATCTCGAGCCGGTTCGCGCGAGTTGGAAAACGGGCATCCCGATCAAGTGGACCCGCATTCACGATCTTCCGGACTACGTGTATTTCAACCACTCGATCCACGTCAACAAAGGCGTTGGTTGCGCGACGTGCCACGGCCGTGTGGATCAAATGCCGCTTGTGACGCAAGTCTCCTCGCTGCAAATGGAGTGGTGCATTCAGTGCCATCGCGCGCCGGAGCAATTCCTCCGCCCGCGCAGTCAGGTCTTTAACATGGCCTACCAACCGCCTGCGAATCAGAACGAGCTTGGTTTGAAATTGAAGAAGGAGTACAAGGTGCTTGGCTCGGATGTTTTAACGAGTTGTTCAACGTGCCACAGATGAACGAAGTTACATTCGAACTTCCAGTGCTCGGTGTGGGTCAACCACCCCCCGGCCCCCGCCTTGAAAAGGCGGGGGAGCGGCAGTACTGGCGTTCGCTCGAAGAGCTTGCCGATACGCCGGAGTTCGATAATTTCGTTCGACGCGAGTACCCATCGCAGATGGAGGTGCTCGTCGATCCCGTGAGCCGCCGCTCCTTCCTGAAACTGATGGGCGCCTCTGCGGGCCTTGCCGGCTTGGCTGCCTGCACGGTCCAGCCGAAAGAAGAGATTATTCCTTACGTCAAGCAGCCCGAAGAGGCGATTCCCGGAAGGGCGCTCTACTTCGCGACGGCGATGCCGCGCTCGGGTGGTGCGGTCGGGTTGCTCGTTCGCAGCAACGAAGGCCGTCCGACGAAGATCGAAGGCAATCCCGATCATCCCGCGAGTCTCGGCGCAACGGACATCTATGCGCAGGCCGCGATCCTCGAACTGTATGACCCCGATCGCTCACAGGCGATCACTCGCGTGGGCGACATTCATACGTGGGGCGATTTTGTAACCGCGATGAGTGGCCGTGCGAGCGGATTCACTGGTACGAAGGGCGCTGGACTTCGATTCCTGACCGAGTCGGTCACGTCGCCATCGCTTGCAGCGATGATGAAGGCGATTCTCGCTGACCTGCCATTAGCCAAGTGGCACCAGTGGGAGCCGGCGAAATCAAGTAGCGCGTTCATCGCATCCCAAGCGATCTTCGGCGCGCAAGTAGTTACACATTATCGCTTCGACAAGGCCGATCGTGTGCTTTCGCTCGATAGCGATTTCATGATGGATTCTGCCGCGTCCGTCCGGTACGCGCGCGACTGGGCGCAGAAGCGCAAAGTTGGCACGTCGAGCACGGAGATGAGCCGGCTCTATGTCGCAGAAACGACCCCAACGACTACTGGCTCGAACGCTGACAACCGCATCGCGCTACGCCCGACTCAGTTTGGAGGATTCGTCGAGGAGCTTGCGAACCAGCTTGGTGTCGCTGGAGCAGCACCGACGCAGGATACACCCGAGAAGGCACTGGCATTCGTTGACGCCGTCGCTACGGACATGCGCGCGAATAAGGGCCGTTCGATTGTAATAGCTGGTGAGTGGCAGTCGCCGCGAGTGCATGCGCTGGCGCATTTGATGAATGCGGCTCTCGGCAACGTCGGCCAGACGGTGTTCTACTCCGATCCGATCGAAGCGAATCCTGTCGATCATCTTGCTTCGATCACCGATCTTGTGCTCGACATGGCGAAGGGTGAGGTCGAGGTATTGGTGATCTTAGGAGGCGTCAACCCAGTATATTCCGCTCCGCGCGATCTGAATTTCAAGGACGCGATGAAGAAGGTGCCGCTCATCGTGCATCACGGCCTGTATCATGATGAGACCGCCGAGCATGCACACTGGCACGTTCCCGAGGCGCATTTTCTCGAATCATGGAGCGACGCTCGTTCACACGATGGCACAGCGTCGATCATTCAGCCGCTCATTGCGCCGCTTTATGAAGGCAAGACCGCTCAGGAGATACTTGCGCCGTTTACCAAGGACCCGAGCGCGAGCGCATACGATATTGTCAAAAAGTATTGGACTTCTGGCGTTAAGGCTCCCGACGTTGAGAAGACGTGGCGGAAAGCACTGAACGATGGGATCATTCAGAACTCCTCGACGGCTCTCAAGACCCCGCAAGCTACCGGTTCGGGAGTTCCATCTTCCAGCGCACCAGACTCCGAGTTCGATCTCGTTTTCCGTCCGGACGCTTCTGTATGGGATGGCCGCTATGCGAACTTAGGCTGGCTGCAAGAGTTGCCCAAGCCGATTTCGAAGCTCACATGGGACAACGCCGCGTATATGAGCAAGGCGACCGCCGAAAAACTTGGTCTCCAGGCGACGCTCCAGTTCGGTGGCGGCAATTACGAGTCAGACGTTATCCTTATCGAGGTCAACGGCAGACACTTAGAAGCTCCCGTGTGGATCGTGCCGGGACATCCGGACGAGACGATCACGCTTCCGATGGGCTATGGCCGCTGGCGTGCGGGGCGCGTTGGAAACGATCTCGGATTCGATGCCGGACTCATCCGCACATCGAAAGACGGCTTCTTCATCACGGGAGCTAAGGTCCGCAAGACGGGCCGCACATACCAACTCGCTGGCACGCAAGTTCATTTTACGATGGAAGGCCGCGAGGCCGTCCGTTCCGCGACATTCGAAGAGTATAAGAAGACCCCCGGCTACGTCCACGAGAAGGAAAAAGAACCTTCGAAGGACCTGGGCTTTTTCCCGAAGTACGAATACAAGGGATACGCCTGGGGCATGACGATCGACCTGAGTTCGTGCATTGGCTGCAACGCCTGCATGATCGCCTGCGTCGCCGAGAATAATATTCCTGTTGTCGGCAAGGAGCAGGTTGCAAAGAGCCGAGAGATGCACTGGATCCGCGTCGATCGCTATTACACCGGCGCGGCGGAAGATCCCGAGACGTATTACCAGCCGGTGCCATGCCAGCAGTGCGAAGATGCACCGTGCGAGCTCGTCTGTCCGGTCGATGCGACATCGCACAGCGCCGAAGGCCTGAACGACATGACGTACAACCGTTGTGTCGGCACTCGATACTGCGGCAATAACTGCCCTTACAAAGTTCGCCGGTTCAACTTCCTGCTCTATCAGGATTGGACAACGCCACAGTACAAGATGATGCGGAACCCCGAAGTCACCGTCCGCAGCCGTGGTGTGATGGAGAAGTGTACCTACTGCGTGCAGCGGATTCAAAGCGCGAAGATCGACTCCGAAAAGGAGAACCGCCGCGTACGCGATGGTGAGATCGTCACGGCCTGCGAGGCGGCGTGCCCGACAGATTCCATCGTCTTCGGTGACATTAACGATCCAAATAGTCGCGTAGCGAAACTGAAATCGGATTCGCGTAATTATTCATTGCTCGGTGACTTGAACACGCATCCGCGAACGACGTATCTCGGCGTCGTAAGAAACCCGAATCCGGAAATCAAACGAATGCCGGCCAAGCTAGAAAATAGTTGGGAGGAAAGCGCCTAACGTATGAGTAACTACGCAACAGACGTGCTCGCCGCCAAGACGAATGGCAGGGTGGTCGAAGGCAAGCATCCGATCCTGGATGTTCCCGTGATTGCGCCCGGACACACGTTTGACTCGATCACGGAGAAGATCTCGAACGTCGTGCTTCGGCCTGGTACACCGCGTTGGTGGTTCGGGACACTCATCATCGCCGGCGCTTTTGCGATGGGCTTGGTGTTTGCGCTGACCGTGCTCGTCTTCAAGGGCATTGGCATCTGGGGAAACAACCAGCCTGTTGGCTGGGCGTGGGACA
>JADGPZ010000140.1 GCA_017882165.1 Candidatus Kapaibacterium sp. | reverse complement strand
CCGAAGCGAAGCGCCTGCGTGCCTATTGCGATGCCGGCGGTTTTTTGTACATCGACGATGATTACGGTCTCGACAAGCCGATCCGCCGCGAGATGAAGAAAGTCTTCCCCGAGCAGGAGTTTGTCGAGTTGCCGTTCACGCACGGCATCTATCACAGCCACTTCGATTTTCCGAATGGCTTGCCAAAGACTCACGAGCACGACAGCAAGAACCCGCAGGGCTTTGGACTATTCTCCGGCAAACGCCTATCGGTTTTCTACACCTACGAAACCAACCCCAGCGATGGCTGGGCCGACCCCGAAGTCCACAACGACCCCGAAGCCAAACGTCTCGAAGCCATGCGGATCGGCACGAACATCGTCGTCTGGGCGCTGGAGCATTAGGGGAGGGGAGAAGCTATCCGCTTGAATGCTTCGGCAACTTCGTCTGGAGTTATGAGCTTCATGCAATTCTTATGTCCGCAGTTATGCACGTTGTAAGGTTTTAAGTATCCAAGTTGGAGACATGGTGAGCACGATACACCCTTAAACACATCTGTGTGCTGCTCGCTCAGACTTCGATAGCCCCAGTAGTCCGATACTCCAAAGACTCGAACTGTCCTTGTCCCAACGGCCATCGCGACGTGCCCCAAGCCACTATCGTTTGCAAGCATGGCATTGCACTTCGACAATAGTGCGGCCACATCGAAAATCGCCAATTGTCCTGCAAGATTGATTGATCTTTCCCGGACACTCTTTGAGGCTTCGTCGATTTGATCCCGTTCGTTGTCGGTTCCAAAGTGAAGGAATATCGGGTTAAACTCATCGGCGATCATCCGAAGAACTATCGCGAACTGATCGTCGTCCCACTTCTTCCAATGTTGCGTCCTGCTTGCGCCAAAGTGAGTGCCGATCACCATCCTCCCTTCAAGATCGTGTTTGTCCCAAAAAGCCTCAGCCAATTTGGACTCCTGATCCGTTAGCTTGATGTGAGGCTGTTCATAGGGCACTTCTTCCATTATCAGGGCATCAATTAGGCGTCGATGCCTGGATGTTTCGTGCTCGTGATCTTGAGCGAGGCGGACACGGATATTGAAAATCGGGTTCGGGCGAGGCTTGTACCACTTGTCCCAGGGGAGAGAATGCCCAACACGAACCGGCGCCGACATGATTGCCGAAGTGAAGTACGGTGTTGGCGACATGTAGGTGCAAATCACAATGTCGTAGTGTTCGCTCACGAGCTGAGAATTCAATGCTCGCAACTCCCGAATGGAGAGAGACTTATAGTCGGTCTGGAGTACTCTTCCGAATTGTCGGTCCATCATCCACATGGACCGTTCAAGAATGGCCTTGCTCTGAGATTCCTTGCCGATGATCAGATCAATCGTTGAATCCGGATATTGCGATAATATTGCTTTCAGTGAAGGCTGAAACATGAGTGCATCTCCCAGACCCATGTAGCCGAAAAGCAGAATTTTGTGCGGATGTGTCCGAGATGTCGTATTTTTACCATGCTTCCACCCGCGCCAGAGGCCGGCTATCATTGCGGATAGGGTCTTCAGCAGCAGGTAGGCTGGCTTCAGTCCTTGGGAGAGTTTGGTCACAGAACTTTATGGGGTCAAGGAAAATGAGTAATCGTTCTAAGATTAAGTCCGATTTTCTCGGATCAGTTCTAACGTTCGTTCTAACGCTCTATCCGCTCGTTCTGTCCGCTCAATCGTGGCAGTCAATCGCGCAGATGCATGATAAGCGGATAGAGGCGTCCGCTGTTCCACTCCCCGACGGGCGAGTAATTGTGGCGGGCGGACACGATGATGGCAAAGCACTTACGAGTGCTGAAATTTACGATCCCCCTACTAACACATGGACCCTGACAGCACCGATGCACGAGGGACGCTGGCGCTACCCGTTGATCTTGCTGCCCGATGGGCGAGTGATGGCCGCCGGCGGCTTGACCGACATGGGTGTTCGCACCACCAGTGGCGTTGAGATTTACGACGTCAAAACAAATGTGTGGACTCAGATGAACGCAATGTTAGACCCTCGCGAGAACTTTCCGTTGCTGGTATTGCCGGATGGTGAGGTTTTCATCTGTGGCGGGCTGAACGCGAATGTGCCAGTTTATCTTGGAAGTACTGAGATTTTTGATCCAGCAACCAACTCCTATAAACGTGGCCTGGCTTCAATGCCAACCGCCGTGTTCGGTCCTCACGTCTTCTACGACTCAATTCATAATGCTATCCTATTACAGGGTGGCAGCTACAATGGCGTGGGCGGGACCTATCCGCCGTTGCTTCAGATATTCGATATAGCTGCGAACAGTTGGCACCTCGGACCGAATTCAGGTATCTCTCACGATGGAGGATTCAACGTCGAGATGAGTGACGGAGCAATTCTTTGCATCGCTGGAAGAACCGGCTCATACACCTGCACGGATTCAATCGAGATATTGATTCCACCATACAATACTTGGGTCTCTGCGGGTGATGCAACTTCAAAGCGTTGGAGCGGTTGCGCAGTCGTCTCAGGAACCGATTCGGTTCTGGTAATCGGTGGCGACAATACGCCAGGAAACGATCCTGGTCCAAATCAATTTGATTCCACAAATTGGTATTTCTACCGAGAGCATCTAACAACGCAAGGGCCGCGCATGATAAGTCATCGAGGCCGTTTTACTGCAGCGTTATCACAGCAACCTACGCCGCCGTGCGGTCACAATGAGGTTGTCTATGTATTCGGCGGAATTTCCACTGGGCATCGGGCTCTGGATAGTTGTGAGAAGCTACCGCTTGGCCTCAAAGGTGCGGGTGGAATTCCCACCGCTCTTTCCCTTCCGGTGAGGCAACAAGCGTTCTTGCGCACGACATGCATCGGACCGGTCGATACGACCGTTCCACTCGCGATTATTGGCTGCCTGCCCGCTTCCGCCATGCTCGATTCGCTTTGGATCGATGGCTCTTCGACGTTTATTGTCAGCGATTCACGGAGCGTGCCGCGTGTGCTTGCTGTGAGCGATAGCATTCGTTTGAGTTATGTGCCAGGTGCCCGTCTTGCCGACACGGCACGGCTGCATATTCGCTACAATCTTGGCAGTGGTATGCGCGATACGACGATTACCCTTCTGGGAGCATCATCTTCGCTGTTTTTTGCCAGCCGCGCCTATCAGCACCTCGCCATTCGGAGTGGCAGCCAGGGGCAGCAAGTCACGATGCCGCTTACCGAGGATATTGGTGACAGTGTCTACCTCAAATCTTCGTGGGGTAATTTGACCAGCCTCACCGCGACGTTCTCGTTCGATTCTTCCAAGGTGACATTCAAGTCGGTCACACCACCTGCCGGGTGGTCACTTGGTGCAGTGACGAATCGCGGGAATAACGTGACATACGTCCTGACCAATGTATCGTCTTCGCCGACGCGACCGCTCAACATGGGAGAGGCTCTCTTCACGGTGAAGTCTACGCTGCCCGGAATGACGTTGGTTGTTCTGAACCAACTTCTGTTGCATATTGGACAAGCGGATGACGAGGTCTGTCTCAGCACATCCGAAGACGAAATGTGGGGGATCGAAGTCATACCACCATCGTCTGGTGTGTTGGACCTGCCTTCATCCAATTCGATTCGCATCCGGCCGAATCCGTTCGAAGATCACATCGCGATTGACGATCCGAGCAATACTCTGACATCGGTTGAGATACTGGATGTGCTTGGCCGGTCCGTTCAGTCCGAGACTATTCATGACGCCTCTGAAGTGCGAGTTGGGACATTAGCGCTGCAACCGGGCACCTACGTTGTTATTTGTCATGCTCGTGATCAGGTGCAAGCGTTTCGGATTACGAAGTCCCGCTAAGAGAATTGTAGTGGCGGGGTTTTCCCGCCCAGGTTAGCGCATCATTGACCCCGATAACCACTGCCATAGTCGAAAGGCGCGGAAACCGCGCCACTACAGCGAGGAATGGCGCGCCTCTATGCGTTCAGTTACACGATTGAAGACGTACAGCAAGATGAGCAACGCAGGCACTGATCCCCCCAGCATCAGCAGCACATCGGTGATCGGCATATCGGCGGTGCCGATGAGACTCGAAGCCGATGCACCGGTATCGAGTCCGGGCGCGAGATAAAGTGCGATGACGATAATGCCGTTGTTCGCGGCGTGACCGAGTGAGCCGACGAAGAGATTGTTGGTCCGGTGCGCCATCCATCCGAGCGCGAGTCCGAGCGCGAGCAGTCCTGGAAATTTGAATACGCTGAGATGAATTGCCGCAAAGAGCGCGGAACTGAGGATGAGCGCGAAGAATGGCCGCGCGCGCTCGCTGCGGCGGGTTCCGCTCCGCTCGATGTTCGTCATCGCGAATCCTCGGAAGAGCGTCTCCTCGGCAAACGCCGGCACCATCGCGACGAAAAGAAGGATCAGGACGAACTCGCCAAGGCCGTGCGCAGTCACGAGCCCCTCCATCTGCTTGTCGCTGGCCGATTCAATCTTATCGAGGACTTGATAGAGTGCCGGAACAAGCCGGATGCCTTTCGCCCAAAGCGATGCTGCCGCCTCGCCAGCAAACTGGGCGGCGAACATGATCGGGACCGACATCAGATACGCCAAGCGCGGCGTTTCGTGGAAGCCTTCTAACCGGAAGACGGCGAACGGATTCTGCCGCACCGCGAGCGATAACAACACCGTCCCTACGAGCATGACCAATAGCTGCGCGACGCCATTCATCGCGAGAATGGTGATATTGGATTCGTCCATCTTCAGACCGCCGATGCCCACAACGAGCATCGAACCGAACGCCTGGAACGCGATGAAGATACCGAGCACGATAAGGATCGTGGCGGCGGTCGTGAAGTAGCCATTTCGCATCCATCCGCGCCGCGACGCGATGAAGACGAGCGCGCCAATCAACGCAAGCCCGATGATGGAGCCGATTGCGACTGCTTTCAAGACGGATGAGGTTGTGTCAAACATTCTGATGCAATTTACGAGATTTTGGCGGGTGGCCACGCGGATTCTGTTTCGAGATGTCTGAATCAGACGAAATTCAAACATCCGGGCAAAAAGTATCGTATATTTGAGCCATCAAGTTTTGTGAGCACCAGTCTCACCCACGCTATCGTAAACTCTCGAGTCCTCGAGCCAGCACGAAGCGCATGCTTCCGCCCACCTTGGAAGACATCATTCGTAGTTGGATGCGAAAATGTACGAGTAGCGTCATTGCGCTGCTCCTGAGCGCGTGGGTCGATGTGACCTGCGACGTTCTTTGCCCATACCATCATGGCGTATCGTGCCGCTTGCAAAGTGCAGCACGCGATCGGTATGCCGGCCACGCTGAGTTCATATTGGGCTCGGTGCGGTGGAATTCGCAACCAATGTGCTTTACGATCAGTCATGGAAAACCGAACCTATGCCGCTGACGACATTGTCCGTCGAAGCGGCGCGACTTTGTTAGGCCTATCCGAGCGCTCCCCGAAGCGGCATCGCCCCGTGCAGAGCATCGCCTGGGAGCAGGCGGAGTTTGAGATGAATAGTCTCTACGCGAAGCATCTCCACGAGATTGCCGAGCGATACCCGGCGCTGACGCAAATGGAGCTGCGAATCTGCGCGCTCGTCAAGGCGATGCTGCCGAGTTGGCGGATTGCTGAGATTCTCGGTGTTTGCGAGGACACTGTTGAGAACCACCGCTCGAACGCCCGCCGAAAAATGTGCCTGAACGGTGTGAGCCTTGCCCGTCATCTTTCGACGTTATGAAAAATCGTTAATGGCACAGATTGTGAGTTTTTTGTGGGGTGGTTTTTTCAAATTGTGTCGTAAGTTTGGATTGTCGAGCGCGACATCTCGGCACAGGCTTCTGACGTCCAATTCGCTATTTGGTCCACATCAACATGGCTATCACGAAAAAAGGAAAGCAGGTTGCGATCTCGAGTGCGATCTACGCGCTCTTGTTCGCCGGGGCGAGCTACATCAATCCTGGACCCGGTGCCACCGGCGATTGTGGCGGTTCGCCAAAATCGCGCTGGGAAAAGAAGATTCTCGTCGATGACGGCGTCGGCGATATCAACTTCAAACGGCGTCTACAATTCGTTTCCGTTCGCGCCAGCACCAGTTCCAGATTCACACAATACGAAATAGCTTAGTCCACTATGAATTACGATCTCCTCGCCATCGCTTCAGGGCATCCTGCGATTCTTGGTTTCACGATTACTCATCAGAGTTTCACCTGGCTCATGATCCTTGCCGGGGTCGGCTTCCTGGCCGTACTCTATGTTTACGGGGTGTTCCTTCGGGACCGCGAGCATGGCGAGCGAAAGAATTTCTCGCGCGATCGCAAGCTCGTGTACCAATCTCTCGATGCCATCGAATACCTCGCGCAGATCAAATCCAATTATGCCGGCTATACCCTTGCATCCGTTAAGTCGCATAGCCAGGAGCCGGGGACAGGGTCGCTTAAAGTCAGCATAAAGCCGGTGAGCGCATTGGCGGATGCAGCGAGCGCAGAGAACGACGATGACAAGACGCTGGCCGAGCTACTGACCCGATATATGAAGTTCATCGGAGCGGAAGATCCTCCTAAAAAGAAAGTTGACAAGAGGGGATTGCCTCAACCGGACAGTTCCAATCTGCTTCTCATCCATAGCTACCTTGCCGATGTGTTGTCACGGCATGATGCGACGGAGGTTACGATCGACACGGCGAAAGAGGCGATCTCCGAGCGCATGATGCGTTTTGGGGCGAACCGGTATGTCCTCGGTGCGATCTACTTCCTTCTGATGGCAGTCCTTATCCATTCCTACGTCGTTCGTCTGGATAGCGACGCCCAAGATCTCCGAGATTCGTACTCGACGTATAACGCCCTGTTCCACCGCACGTCCCAGGGGCTGTCATCCGATTCTGCCAAGACAGCGTTGCGCGATACAGCATCGCGTACACGCACCGGCAAGATGAGATCACCCATGATCTCAAACGGTCTTGCGAATCATACCCCTTCGATCTCTGACACCTCCAACAAACCGCACTTCTGGCGCGGTCAAAATTTTGCATTCCGCCGCGATAGCATCACGCTCATGGCGGAGGAGTTGCGCTCCAAGCTTGAGACGTTCGACACGATGCTCCAGTATTACCCGTTCTTTGTCCATCTCGAATCGGCGGAAGTCCCGCACGACCTCACCTGGGATTCGACGCTCGTCCGGCAGAGGCGGTTGCTCTCATCCGGTAACTATCTCATTTACGCGGAGGTAAGCGTGGCGAGAAATCTGAAGAACTTCATTCTCCCGATGCTCTACGGTCTGATCGGAGCGTATCTCTTTGTGATTCGGAAGCTTTCGTCCGACATCAAGAATTTCGATTATACCTGGAAGCGATCGATCCGCAACGAAGCGCGGCTCTTGCTCGGATTGTTCGTCGGCGCATTCTTCGGCTATCTCTACAAGAACGCATCGCTCGAAGGAATGGCCGGTGTCACGACCTACATCCTTGCGTTCATCGGAGGATACCACGTCGAGATTCTCTTCAGCGTCATGGATAAAGCGGTCGCGACATTCACCACTCCGCCGAAAGACCTGCCGAAGGGCACCTGAAGGATTTCAGCCAGGAAAACTGCGTTCTTGCCACAGGAAATCTATTTTTGGCAATTTTTGTGAGTTTTTTGTGAGTTTTTCGTGGGGTGGTTTTTCATGGGAGTAACGTAACTTTGCAGCGTTGTCTCGCGCGAGTTGCGTGAGCGGGGGTAGCCGAAAACCCGGGAGAGAGTAGGCGATAATGACTGAACAATCAGATTGGTCAGCTTGCGCCGGAGTTTCGACGCACGATAATCACTAGCAAGGAAGATATTTATGCCGATTCAAGCCCAACTCGATAATATGACAGATGATCACCAGGATCAAATCTTGGCCATCATGAAGGGACATTTCCCTAATGCCGAGGACGCGGATTTGACGAATGCAATAACTGAGGCAAAATCTTTAGCCCCTCATTTGGCCGTAGGATACTCAGCGGACATTTCTGGAGCCAGCGCGGCAGCGGCCGGTCAAGTACCCGCAGCCGGTGCCGGGCAGCCGTGTCAGATCTGTTTGGACGCTGCAGCCGGATTGAGAGACGCCGGGATAGCCCAAGCGGACGGCCTGTCCATCTTCATAAAGTACTTTGTCATTGCGGGGATAGAAATAGCGTATTTCTTTGCCTCGATGGAGTGCAAGAAATTGCCGGGAGGCTGCTGAGGGATACATCGACGCCTGCCTTACGAATGCCGTTGGCTGAACAATTGTCTCGCACCCGCAGCGGCGGGTGCGAGCGGGGGAAGCCGAAAACACACTGGAGCAACGATTCGAGTATAGCTTATGAAGATGCCATCGATGGACTTGAAGAATTGGCCGCAACGCTTGGGCGGAGCGTTGTTGTTCGGGCTTATCGCTCTGGTTTTGGTCAATTTTACCGACCTTGACTTCAAGCGGCATATCGACTTCGCGCCGACATTCTCGGCAATTCTTTGGGCGCTCGCTGCTACCATGGTCGGCATACTTCTTGGGTTCCTATTTGTGATACCCCGAGTAAACTCTGATGCGAAAGCTGCACCAG
>JADGPZ010000139.1 GCA_017882165.1 Candidatus Kapaibacterium sp. | reverse complement strand
CGACCGTGAGCGTCACGCCCATGAGTCCACAATACTGGCATCGGTGTCCATCGCGGCGCAGGATGTTCTTGCGCGAGAGGATCACTTTCTTAAAGGGAACGCGAATGTACGTCGCCAGCCGGATCACGCTCGGAAACGGCATCGAGATCGAAGTCGAGCGCACCGAGCGGCTGTGCAGCGCGCTGACAAGCTCTGCCTTCTCCAAATAAAGCAAGACGATGGCCTTCTCAACGCTTGCGATGGCAAGCGGCTCGTAGTTGCCGTTCAGGATCAGAACTTTGCCGTGGAGGGTCGAGTGCGACGGCTGATACTCATGCTCGTCATCCTCAATGTGAGCGAGGTGCGGCAGGTCGCCCAGTTTGGATGTGTAACGATGCTCCGCACCGACAAGAATTGTCGTGCGATGGTGATCGGATCGTTTATATTTGGCTGACTCGAATGCGGTACTCCGTCCTTTCGGGAAACAATATATCCCATATTGTAATGTTACAATGTGGCAGATGAATTCCCGGCCTCTGGTGGCCGTTACCATTTCTTCACATTCCATGCTCGATTTCACAGGAAAGAACGTACTGATTACCGGCGGCTCGCGCGGCATTGGCCGGGCCACGGCGCTCGCTTTCGCGCGGCTCGGCGCGAACGTCGCGTTCACTTATCACGCAAATGTGATCGCGGCGACTGATGTCGTCCGCAGCCTTGAAGCACTCGGTGTTCGGACAATGTCCTTGCAAGCCGAAACGACCGATGAACTGGCGCTCGCCGGTTTCGTCAGCCGCATCGTCCGCGAATGGGGCTCGCTGGATATCGCCGTTGCGAATGCCGGCATCTGGCTGGGCGCGCCGATCGAGAAGATGACAACCGCCGAATTCCGTGAGATGATGGATGTCAATATGACCGGTTCATTCCTGCTCGCAAAGCTTGCCGCGCAGCGCATGATCGAGCAGAAGAGCGGCGCGATCGTGATTGTCTCTTCCACAGCCGGACAGCGCGGCGAGTCCGGTCACTCGCATTACGCGGCCAGCAAGGGCGCGCAGATCAGCTTTACGAAATCGCTCGCCGTCGAGCTTGCGCCGCATGGCATCCGCGTCAACTGCGTTGCGCCCGGATGGGTCGAGACCGATATGACACACGAAGCGCTCTCGACCGAACGCGCCAAGATCGAACGTGCGATTCCACTCTGTCGCGTTGCGAAGCCTGAAGAGATAGCGGATGCCATCGTCTTCCTCGCAAGCGACATGTCGAGTGCAATCACTGGCGAAATCCTGAACGTTAACGGCGGGTCGGTGCTGTGCGGATAACCGCTCAACGGATAGCATGAAGTTTAGTCGCTTGCTTCCAAAGGTAGCCGCAGGCTTCAGCCTGCGTTCCCCGGGTGGCGTGCGCGGAATCCCGCGCAGCCTGAAGGCTGCGGCTACCAAATCCATCGGCTCTAAAGGCAAGCTCGGTCTCTGGCCGCTCGTCATGACGATCTTCTTTTGCGTCAGCGGCGGACCGTATGGCCTCGAAACAGTTGTACAATCTGGCCGCGGGATCGCGTTACTGCTGATCGTTCTTGTGCCACTCTTCTGGGCGCTGCCCATCGCACTCATGAGCGCGGAACTCGGAAGCGCGATCCCGGAAGAGGGCGGCTACTACGAGTGGGTCAAGCGCGGCGTCGGCCCGCGCGCCGGATTTGCCTGTGCATGGCTGACCTATCTCTATAGTTGCGTCGATGTCGCGATTTATCCCGTGCTCTTCGTCAAGTATCTCGGCGCGCTCGGATTCGATCTCTCCGATCCGATGCTCAACCTCGGCGTCAGGCTTGCGATGGTCGTGCCACTCACATGGCTCAACATCAAAGGCGCCGTCAGCACTGGCAATGCCGCGATGCTCTTCGCAATCGTCCTCTTAGTCCCTTTCGTCGTATTGGTCGGACACGGCCTTCTTCCATCATCGTTGCATTTCTCCTCCATTGTATCTCCGCTTGCTCCGACGGGTGTTTCCACCACCTCATTTGCGCTTGCCACCGGCTTGCTCTATGGAATATAGGACACCGAAAGCGCGATGTCAAGAGGTGACGAAAATAAGCTCAGCCCCGCTGGGGCTTATTCCACTTCGCTCCATGCGGAGTCTTTTCGCAAAGTGAATTGGAACGTGCTTCCCTTGCCGGGTTCGCTCATCACGCTGATCTTGCCGTGATGGGCTTCGATGATGTGCTTGACGATGGCGAGTCCCAAACCCGTGCCGTCAGGCGTACCTCCGCCGGGCGCGGAGCGGGCGCGGCCTTTATCGACGCGATAGAATCGCTCGAAGAGTCGCGGCAAGTGCTCTGGCGCGATCCCGATGCCATTATCGACGACCCGGATCGTGACCTGATCGTTTGAAGCCTCATCGTCAATCAGCTCGATCTTGATCGCCGTGCCTTCGTTTGAATACTTAATCGCATTATCGGTGAGATTGATCAGGACCTGCTTGATGCGCTCTTTGTCGGCGAACACACTCACCTCGTGGTGCGGCAACACGTTACCGGTGAAATACAACTCGATGTGTTTGGCGCGCGCCATGGGCTGCATCTCACTTGTGAAGTCGCGCAGGAACGGCTGGATATCGAACATGC
This sequence comes from Candidatus Kapaibacterium sp., assembly GCA_017882165.1. Classification (GTDB taxonomy): domain Bacteria; phylum Bacteroidota; class Ignavibacteria; order Palsa-1295; family Palsa-1295; genus PALSA-1295. Next base: position 5,952 of record JADGPZ010000139.1, on the reverse strand, counting down.
GGAAGCTCATGCGCATCTCGCCGCTTTCGATGCGTGAGATGTCGATGAGATCGTTGAGTAGGCTGTTCAACCGTTCGGACTGCACGCGCGCGCGCTCCAGAAAATCGCGGTTGACTTTGGGATCGTCCACCGCGCCATCGAGCAGCGTCTCGATAAAACCTTGCACGGCGAAGATCGGCGTGCGCAACTCGTGCGAGACGTTGGCGAGAAACTCCGAGCGGACGCGCTCGAGCTTTTGCCGCGCCAGTTTATCGCGCTGCTGACTCTCGGCAAGCTGATCGATTGCTTTGGTAAGCGCCTGGAGTTCCACGGGTGGCGTGATGCGTGCCGCGGTGCTCCGCAGTTCGAGGTGACCTTCGCGGTCGATCGTTGGCATCAGCTCGTTGATCGGATGGACAAGCTGTCGCGCATGCACGAGGCTCGCCAGCACGACCACGGCAAGCAGCACGAGCGACACGACGAGCGCCAGCGGCGGAAGCGACCCAACGACCGTAAACATGACGAAATCCGCAATCGCCAGAGCCAGCAGGCAAACGGAAATGGGGAATATCGTCGCCTTCGCGCGAAGTGAAGCCATGCCGCTAATCTAATACGTAGCGGTAGCCAACGCCTTTGACTGTCTCGATGCGCTTGCCGTATGCTCCCAGCTTTTCGCGCAGCTTGAAGATATGCACGTCCACGGTCCGCTCGACGACGAACGTCTCGTGTCCCCATACGGCATCGAGCAGCGCTTCGCGCTTATAGATCCGTCCCGGATGCGCGGCGAGAAAAAACAGCAACTCGAATTCCTTGCGGGGAAAAAAAGTCTCTTTGTTGTCGACGAAGACCTTGTACGAACCGCGATCGATCTTGACACCATCGGAGGTGATGATCTCCTTCTTTGCGGAGTCCGCGGGCTGCTCGGACCGATCGAAACGGCGCAGCAGCGATTTTACGCGGGCCACCAGCACGCGCGGCGAAACCGGCTTCTGAACGTAATCGTCTGCTCCCAATTCTAATGAGACGATCTGATCGACTTCACCGGAGCGGGCTGTCAGGAAAAGAACAGGCACGTTCGCCGTCTTTGGATTGGCCCGAATCGCGCGGCAAGTCTCGAAGCCGTCCATCTCGGGCATCATAATATCGAGGATCGCGAGTGCCACCGGAGATTGCTCGAGTTTCGCGAGCGCCTCTTTCCCATTTTGCGCCGTCTCGACGGTGAAGCCCTCACGCGTGAGGTTGTACGCGAGGAGGTCTCGAATGTCCTGCTCATCATCGACGACGAGGATGGTTTTACTCATTGCGTGATTATTGTTGAGCGCAGAAACAGCGGGACATCGCGCTAAGTGCTTATGCCGGACGGGTTTTACAATTTCTTAACACCCTCCATCGCCCGCAGGGAGTTGATAACAATTCCATAACACACAGATAATCAAACGTTGACGGACAGACTCCAGTGGCAACTCGTTAAACAATGCGAACGAATGCCCATCATGGAACCTCCCGTCGCGGAAGAAGTAGTCACACGGTCGCCAGCAGTCTTCACGCAGGCGCCGGAAGTGCGCGCGGAGACCAGTTCGAAAAATGGCTCATCGAACAGCGTGAAGGTTTCCTCGCGCGATCTCGACTTGTTCTATGGCACGAAGCAGGCACTGAGCAAGATCTCGCTCGATATTGTCGAGCGCAGAGTCACGGCGCTGATCGGGCCATCGGGATGTGGCAAGTCTACCTATCTCCGAACGCTGAACCGCATGAACGATCTCATCCCCGGCGTGCGCATCGCTGGGCGCGTCGAGATCGATGGGATCGATATTTACCAGCGTGGACTCGATGTCGTCGAACTCCGGAAGCGGATTGGCATGGTCTTCCAGAAGTCGAACCCATTTCCGAAGTCGATCTGGGAGAATGTCGCGTATGGTCCGAAAGTCTTAGGCGAACGACAGAAGGCGCGGTTGCACGAGATCGTCGAGACGAGCCTCCAAAAGGCGGCGATCTGGGAGGAAGTCAAGGACCGCTTGCACCACAGCGCATTCGGACTCTCCGGCGGGCAGCAGCAGCGCCTCTGCATCGCGCGGGCACTGGCAGTCGAACCCGATGTGTTGCTGATGGACGAGCCCGCCAGCGCGCTCGACCCCATCTCGACGGCGAAGATCGAAGAACTGATCTTCAATCTGAAGAAGAACTACACGATCATCATCGTCACGCACAACATGCAGCAGGCCGCGCGCGTCAGCGATACGACCGCCTTCTTCTATATGGGCGAACTCATTGAAGTCGGTGATACGCGCGACATCTTTACCAATCCCGTCAAGAAACAGACGGAAGATTACGTCACAGGACGATTCGGATAATGCACCGGCACTTCGAAGACGAACTCGAAACACTCCGCTCCCAGCTTATTCGCATGGGGTCGCTGGTCGATGAACAGATCGACATGGCGATCCGCGCGCTGCACGAGTCGAACCTGGAACTTGCGAAGTTCGTGATCCGGCGGGAAGCGCGGGTGAACGAACTCGACCTCATCATCGACGGCCAATGTCAGAGGATCTTCGCGCTGGCCCAGCCGGTCGCCGTCGATCTTCGCCTCTTGCTCGCTGCCATGCGGATGAATAGCGACTTCGAGCGCATCGGCGATATCGCCGTCAATATTGCCGAACGCGCGGAGCCGCTCGCAAACTCCAGTGCGCTCTTCGAACGCGTTCGCGCCTTCGATATGATCGCGACAGCTCGCGAGATGCTCACCGAAGTCATCGACGCGTTCATTCACAACGACAGTACACATGCCCGCGATGTGTTCGAGAAGGAAGAACGAGTAGACAAGCTCAACCGCGAGACCTTCTACAAGTTGATTGAAGTGATGAAGTCCGATCCGTTGCTGATCGAACCCGCAGCACACCTAATGGCGCTCATGCGGCACATCGAGCGGCTGGCCGACCACTCGACGAACATTGCGGAGAACGTCATTTTCATTGCCGAGGCCAAGTGGACACGGCATAGCTCTCAGTTTAGTCCTTCCAACTCCTGAGCGCCAAAGCGCCGCCCATCCGGGACTCTGCGTCCGCTGATTCGCACTGAGGAAGTTGCCTCGCCGATCGAGCGCGTCCCATTCGAATTGTCCCTCCAGAGGGAAACGGTCACGGAGCGTCGTAACTTTGCAGAGATAATAATAATCGCTTCATGGGCTTTTCAAACTTCGTCCGCAAGCTCCTGCCACAGGAGAACCAGTATTTTCGGCTGTTTACCAGCAATATCGCCAATATTCAGGAGGCGGCGGCAGATTTGCGCAAGCTTCTGGACGCGAAGACGACCGCAGACCGCAAGATCCTGGTCGCCCGCATCGAGGATGCGGAGCACCGCGGCGACCAGATCACGCACGATATTTTCGCCGACCTTTCGCGCACCTTTGTCACACCGATCGACCGGGAGGACATCCATAGCCTTGCGGCGGAGATCGATGATATTCTCGACCTCATGGAGGACGTGGCCATCCGCGTCATCCTTTATGAGGTCACCGAATTCCCGCCCGAATTCCGGGATCTCTCCGACACACTGCTCCACGCCGTCGAGGATCTCGCCATTGCGGTGCCGCTGCTCGGCAATATGAAGAACATGGACACCATCCTGCGCGCCTGCGAGCATGTCAATACCTGCGAGAACGCCGGCGACGACATCTACCACAATGCAATCGCGCGGCTTTTCAAGGACGTGAAAGACCCGATCGAACTCATCAAGCTCAAGGAGATTCTCTCCGACATCGAGGAAGCGATCGATACGTGCGAGCACGTGGCGAATCTGATCGAGGGAGTCGTCGTCAAATACGCGTAATGGCATGACCCTCATCATCATCGTCATCGCGATCGCGTTTGTCTTTGATTTCATCAACGGCTTCCACGACGCAGCGAACTCGATTGCGACCGTCGTCTCGACGCGGGTACTCACGCCGGTACAAGCCGTGCTTTGGGCCGCGTTCTTCAATTTCGTTGCGGTCTTCGGATTTGGCACGGCGGTTGCGAAGACCGTCGGCGCCGGCATGGTCGATATTAGTATCGTAACGACCTATGTCGTGCTTGCGGCGCTGCTTGGGGCGATCTTCTGGGATCTCTTTACCTGGTGGCTCGGTCTTCCGACGAGTTCATCGCACGCGCTCGTCGGCGCCTTTGCGGGTGCGGCGGTTGCGAAGTCCGGCTCGTTCGGCGTGATCATCGTTTCGGGCTGGATCAAGACGCTGATTTGGATCGTGCTCGCACCGATGGTTGGTCTCATTCTTGGGTTCTTCATCTTTCTGCTCGTGACATGGCTCTCGCGAAGAAAATCGCCGATGGCGGTCGACCGCTGGTTCCGGCACGGGCAGCTTGTTTCGGCGGCCGCCTACTCGCTCGGGCATGGGACAAACGATTCGCAAAAGACGATGGGCATCGTGGCCGGGCTCCTCTTCGCAAACCACCTCATACCGAAGTTCGAGATCCCGATTTATGTGATCGTAGGAGCATACCTTGCGATGGGGCTTGGCACCCTGTCCGGCGGCTGGCGCATCGTCCGGACGATGGGCATGAGGATCACGCAACTGAAACCCATTGGTGGTTTTGCCGCAGAGCTTGCAAGTGCCATTACCTTGTTCAGTGCATCCTCGCTTGGTGTGCCGGTCTCGACGACGCACACCATCACGGGCGCCATCGTCGGGGTTGGGTCTTTACGTCGTCTGTCTGCCGTTCGCTGGGGGGTTGCCACACGCATCATCTGGGCGTGGGTACTTACGATCCCCGCAAGCGCCGGTATTGCCGCCTTAACCTATTATGCTCTGGCTGCGCTCGGCTGGACATCGCCCGGCGTGCCTACACCATGACCAAGAAAAAGTCGATTCCCAGTTGGAAGACAACGACCAAGAAGGTCATCGCCGAGAACCCATTTCTCACGCTCGAAGAGCACCGCCGCGAAGAAGAAGGAACTGGCAAGCACGGGTACTTCTTCATCGTCCATGCGCCGAATTGGGCAAATATCGTGGCGATCACGGAGCACGATGAAATAGTCCTGATCGAGCAATTCCGGCAAGGCAGCGAACGGGTCGAACTCGAAATTCCCGGCGGGATCATCGATGAAGATGAGAGCCCCGACGATTCCATCATCCGCGAGCTTGTCGAGGAAACCGGCTATCAGGCAACAGACAAGAGCGAATTCCGGCGAATCGGCGAGGTGATCCCGAATCCGGCCTTCATTCGAAACAAGTGCTTCACGTATCTTCTGACGAATGTTCGGCTGACCGGAGCAACGAACTTTGATGAGAACGAGCATATCCGTGTGCGCCTCGTGCCGCGCTCGGAGATTGAAAAGCTCATTACCTCAGGCGAAATACAGCACTCGCTCGTTATCGCGGCCTGCTATTGGATGAAGCTTGCGGGATATTAGCAGCAGGGTTTAGGGTTTAGGGTGTAGGGTATGCGGTTTAGCACTTTTGTGTTTCCTATATACCCTATACCCCATACCCTGCACCTGTGGCCAAGATCATTACCATCGCAAATCAGAAGGGCGGCGTCGGAAAAACTACGACGGCCGTCAATCTTGCGTCCTCGCTCGCGGTCGGTGAATACCGAACGCTGCTGATTGACATCGACGCACAGGCCAACGCCACCAGCGGTCTCGGGATCGAGTCGAAATCGCTGACAAAGACGATCTATGAAGTCCTGATTAACCAGCTTGATGCGAAAGAGGCGATCATCCCGACGATCGTCCCGAATCTCGATCTGCTTCCTTCGCACATCAATCTCGTCGGTGCGGAAGTCGAACTCATTGACGCGACCGACCGGGAGCACATCATGGAGAAGGCGCTCGTGGATATTCGCGGCAACTACGAGGTCATCATCATCGACTGCCCACCATCGCTCAGCCTGTTGACGTTGAACGCGCTGGTCGCATCCGACAGCGTGCTCATCCCGGTCCAGTGCGAGTACTACGCCCTCGAAGGACTCGGCCAGCTTC
>JADGPZ010000046.1 GCA_017882165.1 Candidatus Kapaibacterium sp. | reverse complement strand
CTCGGTGAGTTGTGTCTTCTGCTTCGGCGTCAGCTCCTTGCCTTTCCCCTTGTTTCTGAGGTCCTTGACCTTCTCGCTCTTGTTAATGATGGTCTCGATGATGTGATCGCCAAGGGCACGCCAGCCCTCGATGCGCTCCACGGCAGCCATCGCTTCGGGGCTATCGAGAATTCGGCGAAGCGTGTCGTTGTCCACGTTCACCAACATAGCACTTTCCCATTTGCGCGCCAGAAGTGTAGCCGACGTACCTGCCATCGCGATGTCGAGAATTCCGCCCGCATCTATCTGCGTCATATTCGCGCCGTCATAGGCGAGCACCGGCAGAAATGATACGAGATCCCTCACCGCATTTTCAGGGTTCGACTCGTTCGGAGAGAGTCCGATCCCATATTCGGAGAGTTGACGAAGCGCCCGCGTTGGGGCAAAGTCGAACACGAAGCACACGGGCTTGAGGATTTCTTCCTCGTTCGGGTTATCGCCATTTGGGTTCTTGATTGACCATGGCGACTGCACTCGGAAGGCGGCCTGAAAGTAGGTCTCAGGGCTTTTCAAATTACGCAGCATCAGTATCGAAGACCACTGAGGGACGGTGATGCCGGTAGTCAGCTTGCCACACGATAGTGTGATACTCTTGGTCTCGAATCCGCTCCCAATGGCCTTGCGTACAGGTGGCAACGCGTCGAGACCGATCCCCGCTGCCGCACCGGCCGCGACGACAACATCGTACTCGTGCCAGAAGACGTTCTGCTTCTCATCCAGTAGGTTCGACATTGCCTGACAAGCCGCAACGTTCGGCAGAAACCAGAACGAATGTTGTAGGTACGGCAGTAGCCGCACATCCGAATAGGGGAAGGGTGGCGGCGAGCCCGTCTTGAGACGCTTCACGGATCTCGGTGCATACTGGCCGCGGATGATGTCGAGCCACTTTTGCACGTCGCCTTTGTGCTTAAACGTCGCTTTGGCCCCCGTACCTGATGCCTCGAAGAATGCGTTGAGATCAAACTCATCGAACTCACCGGCGCTTGCAATCGCTACAAGTTCCTCCGGCATTTGGTATGTCAACAGACGCATCTGCGGGAGAGCGCCGTATGGATTCCACTTGCTGGGATTTTTGGAGGCGAATTCTTCTTTGGCTCGCTGTTCGTCTGTGTAGGTCCAGTTGAAAATTTGTTCTTCAATAAACTCGCCCGTTGCCAGCGCCTTGAACGGCGTGCCGGAGAGATAAAGATATGCCTTTGTCGTGATCGGCAGAAACTCCGTTTCCTTCGACGAAAGCACGGCGAGGTCTTCGTTTATATTTTCCAGGCCGGCGGTGTATTCGCGTTGCGTTTCTTTCTTCGCAACTGCCTCCTCTTCACCCTCGAATAGCTCCTTCGCAGTGTCTCGCCACGCCCCGAAGTGATACTCATCGAATACGACCAAATCCCAATTGATCTCGTGGATCCATTCGTTCTTTGGCTTGATGTTCCCAAACGCGTCACGTCCAAGAAGGTCTTGAAAGGAGCCGAAAAAGACGAGGGGTATTTTGCTTGAAATTTTCCTCGGATCGTCGATGAGTGAATTGCGTGAGCCGTACTGCCAGCCTTCGAAGTCCATATGGTTCTCAAGGTCCGTCTGCCACGCATCTTCCACCGCAGGTTTGAAGGTCACCACCAACACACGCTTCGCGCCAAGCTTCTTTGCCAGTTGGTACGTGGTAAAGGTCTTGCCAAAGCGCATCTTCGCATTCCAAAGGAAGCGCGGGACGGCGTGCATATCCTCTGACCAGCGAGACATAAAGTACGCGTGCGTCTGCTTCACAGCCGCGGCTTGCTCGCGGCGCATCGCGAACGTCTCGTGATGCGTGCCTGTGAACCGCTCACCCGTTCGCAGTTCGGTGAGCACGGTCTTTACATCCTTGACGCTGCAGCCCATCCACTCCAGCTCCGCGTTCGCGAAGCCCCTTCTGACCAGTGCCGCGCGCACCTCATGGTCGCTGAAGATCATGCCATCCTCACCCTCCGCCGGTTCGTCAAGCTCGATCCTGTAATTCTTGATCGCGGCAGTCTTAAGCTGCTCGCCGATGCGCTGCTTCACATCGCGTGTGGTCTGCCCGACCTTGAGTAAGCCCTTGTGCGCCGCATCGGCAATCGAATACGCGTAGATGCGCGGGCGGGCTTCCGGCTTGGGCGAAAGGATTTCCTCGATGGTTTTACTCATCTTCGACTTCGTCTGATAAGCCCTCATCGACCATATCGGGATTGTGTTCTGCGACCTGTGACTCAATGAAGGCAATCTCTTCCTTGGTCAGCCCATACCGTTTGTATAGCTTGGCGTCAGTCCATTCTGTACCGAGCGGAAGGTCGGGCACAAAGGTGTACACGTCCCGCGTCGCGTGCTGCGTGGCTTTCCGCAGAGAGACAAGGAAGCGTACAAACCGAGTGCGCAAGTACTGGGCGTAATTGGCAGCCTCCTTCTCGTTGTCGAAGTGGCCCGCGACAAGATAGGTCTCGGTGCAGGCCATGCCAGGCTCGGCGATGATTGGTTTACTCAGGAATTTGGTTTCAACCGCCGCGCTCGTGCCCTGCACGGCTGTCATCAGCACTTTCCATTGATCAATCCACTCAGGGTTGATAGCGATATCCTTTCGATCGATCCAAGTCAAGCGCTGGTTAGCAAAGAGCTTAACTGGATTCTTTAATCCCGCCGGAGACGGCTTTCCCCTAAAGTTCGTGGCGAATCCAAACGGCTTACGCCTTGAGACCCGCTTATCCAGAGTCTGCTCCTTCTTGGCCCTTACCTTCTGCAAGATTGGCACAGCTTCGTTGCGCCGCACGAGGACGTCGAACTCATCGAGGTAGCGTGCAACGGCGGGGCCAGTCGGTTGCCCGTCCCAGATCGTCTGTACTTCGCACGGTCCATTATATTCTCGCTCCCAAAGGAAGTACGAAATACCTCCGCGAATCTTCACCCCAGGGAAGCCTTCGTAGAGCTTCGGATAGTCCACAATGCGGCGCATTCCCTTATCGGAAAGCATGCTCTCCCGATACTTGTCGAGCCCTTTGCCTCCGGCCATCCAGCGCGAAGGCGTCACGAACACGGCATAACGCGGATCCAACTCAAGCGCTTTCTCCACAAACAATTGGTAGATCGGTGCCGCGCTTGTGCCGAATCCGCCGTCGTCCAGTTGGTAGGGCGGGTTGCCAATGATTACGTCAAATTGCATATCGTCTCCAAACAACTCAGTGACCCGAGCTTTAATATTATTGGTGTGAATGAATGCATAGGCGTGTGATTCGAGACCTTCTCCACGGTCCAGCGTTCTCTGGCTCGCCCTGCAGTAAATGCACTTGCCCTCCACCCAGGTATGCTCCGTCCGCTCGAACCAGATATTGCCCCCGTCGCCTGTGAAGCCATTGGCAATCGAGTGCGGGCCGTTTGCGTGCTTCGAGCAATACACGCTGCGCCTCGCAAGCAGGCTTGTGAGATATGTAATGCCGATGCCGAACACTTGCTTTGTCAGAATATGATCGACGCGTTCATTTAGGTCAGGCATCTCCGCCTCCAACCCCTTCGTGAGACGGCTCGTGATCTCGCGCAGGAACACTCCCGACTTCGTGCATGGGTCGAGGAACGTTACCGTCTTGTCTGCCCAAATGTTCGCGCCGTTATGATCGGCGGCCCACGCTGCGGACAGAGTGTCGAGCATCCGGTTTGCGAACTCGGGTGGCGTGAATACCTCATCGTTGGAGAGGTTGGCAATGCAGGAAAGCACGTCCGGGTTGCGGCCCCTCATGGCAAAACTTGCCTGTACGCTCATAAGGTTGGCTGCGGTGCTAATGTGACGAGTTCACTCACAGTCATTCGCGGGTAGGTCTTTACTGGAGTGAATATCTCGTGCTTTCCAAGTTCGGCAAAGAGGGAATCCTCTGCGCTGAAAGCCGACGATTGTGTGAGATTAGCGAAGCTGAAATCTCTCCGTTGGAAACGGCCAGCCCCCAGATAACCCCACTCGGCGAACGTAATGGCACTGCCATCCCAGGCTCGCATTGTCAGAGCATCGCCATGCACGAGGTTGACTGAGAGGACATGGGACGCTGCGCGGAAGAGGTCGTCCGTTTCATTGAGCCTCAGGTAGTCCGCAAAGACCTCCAGCATATTTGCGCGGCACTCGTCGATGTTGTCGGCGAGCAGTTCGATTCCGTACACGCTCATAAGCGCAACGAGAGCGAAGTGCCGTCGCTCGAAGTCAGACCTTCCGTACTTGACTTCTACTGCAGCGAGCTTGCGCCGGAGAATCTGGACGAGGAAGTTGCCGCTTCCGCAAGCCGGTTCGAGAAAGCGCGAGTCAATGCGCTGCGTCTCATCCTTCACCAGATCGAGCATAGCTTCAACGAGCCACGCTGGGGTAAAGACCTCTCCATGGTCGGCGACGCGTTGCTTTGTCTTGATCAGACTCATGGGGCAAAAATACGGCGGGAATGTGTCGTCCCTCCGGGACTCATGATCTTTAAACAAATCGCGAACCCCGGGTTCCGCTACGCTCCACCCGGGGCTACAAATATTCCGCCCCTCCGGGGCTGAGAGCGCTGGAGCTTCGCATTCGTCTTCTTTTCTCCGCTTGCACTATTTTCCCCGGCAAAAATACGGGAGAACCCTCAGTCCTCCGGGTAGCGCGAAACAATCCTTCGGCGTGCGCCTCGCCAGTCGATCGTGCTCTCCCGCTTGGTCAAGCTGGTATGTCAGTTCGCGGGCAAGGCGAAGGGGGATTATGCCACAACTTGCGCGGACTCAGCAAGCCCCTCGTGCTTCATGCGTTCTGCTTCGAGCGCCTGTGCGCTGAGCGCCTGTGCGCTCGGCGGTTTGGAATCCGCGAAATCCCGATCGAGGATGTCCAGAAGTTCGGCATGGACTTGGTCCCCGAGCATCGCCGCATCGTGGTACTGCTGGACGCGGAATCCCTTGTCGCGCACGCGACGCTCGAGCGAAATGAGCTTCATCCGGTCCACCGAGGCGGCGTCGCGTCCCCACAACCGCTGCCGGAAAAAGAAGATGCTATGCTTCAACTCGGTCTCACTCGCCTGATTCAGTGCACCGTGTCGGAATTCGAGGTCCGTCAAGCTCGCACCTTCGGCAATGGCCTGTTCGATCCAGGGAAATCGCTCGATGAGTTCAGGATCCGCTCGTATGTGATCGGCATTTGGCACAAAACCGTAACGATCGCCAGTGATGCCGATAAAGTATGGCCGTGTGCGATCGATCTCTTCGAGGCAGGTACGAATCCCGCGAGCGGATGCTACGTCCTCTTCCGTCACACCCCAGCGGAGATCGACCTCCGTAAATGTAATGCCTCGCTCGCGGCAACGGGCCCGGACCTCGGGAAACACCTTCTTGACTAAGTGCTCGCGCTCCTCCTGCAAGTCCTGAAACGTGGACGAAATGAATACACGAAGTTCGTTTGCTGAGCGATCACGCATGGGTTGATTCAGGGAATGCGGTTGATTGTAAGGCCACTGAAGGCCAGCATTAACTAAGAACGGTACAAATATACTATAGTGGAATGTCAGGGAGCGGGAATATATTCCCGCTACTTCACATTATCTCACCGTGCATTACCTCGGACTTCACGTTCTCGACTGGGCGATCATCGCGCTCTACCTCGCCGCGCTCATCGGAATCGGCCGGTGGACACAACGTCGTATCAAGACCACGAAGGACTTCTTCCAGGCCGATCGCAGCTTCGGGCGGGTCATGATGGGCTTCCTGAACTTCGGCAATATGGTCTCGGCGGATCAAGCCGCCGGCGTCACCCGCGAGATCTACCGGCAAGGACTGCAAGGCGTCTGGTTTCAGAACCTCGTTCTATTCATCACGCCGTTCTACTGGTTTACCTCGGTACTGCAACGCCGCGCTCGCTATATGGCGCCCGGCGATATTTATGAACACCGCTTCGAATCGAAATTTCTGAGCGGCCTCCTTGCTGTCTATCTGCTGCTGGCCGCGATCTATGGCTCCTCGATCGGCTATCTCATTACCGGCAAGACCATGCAGGCCGTCATGATTAAGCCGCCAGCGGAATACTCGATGGTGGAAAAAGAGAGCGTTCGCCAATTCGATGAGATGCGCGCGCTCGACCAGCAGACAAAGAGCGGCATTCTCCCGGATTCTCTAAAGGTGCATCTTTCCGATCTGCACGAAGCGGAGAAGAGTGGCAAAGTCACTGGCACGATCTCCTATCTCAATCTGACGACCTTCTACTTGATTTACGGACTCGTCACCGCGGCATACGTCATCATGGGAGGACTGTTTGCTGCCGCCTTCACCGATGTCTTGCAAGGCATCATGATCCTGTTCCTCTCGACGATCCTGATTCCGGTTGGCCTGACAAAGCTCGGCGGGTTCAGCGGCCTTCATGCGAGGGTCGGCGATGATATGTTCAGGCTTTTCGGGTCTGGAGCGGGAAGTGAGTACACCTGGTGGTTCGTCGCAACGATGGTGCTGGTGAATCTCATCGGACTCGCTCCGCGCAGCTTCACCATCGGCGGCGCCGCCAAAGACGATCGCTCCGCGCGCGTCGGCATGATTACCGGCGCGTTCGTTAAGCGGTTGGTGATGATCGGTTGGGCGCTGACGGGACTGATTGCTCTCGCGCTCTATTCTGGCAAGCTTTCGGACGCAACTTTCGTATGGGGGACCATGACGAGTGATTTGCTGGGAGCAGGGTTCGTCGGGCTTATGATCGCAAGCGTGCTGGCGGCGAACATGGCTTCGAAGGCATCTTCGAGTCTTGAGTGGTCCGCGGCCTTGACGAAAAATATTCTGCTACCGCTGCGTCCGCAGACCTCTGAACGTGCACAGGTCTTCGTCGGGAGATTCGTGATCTTTGTCGTTCTCATGGGCGGCATTGGATTCGCGTATGTGGTGAACGACATCTTCGTCGTCTTCAAGTATGTGCTCTCGATCGGGACGATCATCGGCCCCTCGATTTGGCTCGTCTATTTTTGGCGGAGGCTGACGACAAAGGCGGTAATCATCCAAATGTTGCTTTCGATCATGGTCACTGTCGTCGTGCCAAACGTGGTGCCAGCGATTTCATCACTCCGAACGAATCCTGCGCTGACAATCATGACGCAGGGTCGTGAAGAGCGGCAAACCGTTCACGCCAAGACGCAAGATGTTGCGGCGGGACGGGCGAAATCGGTCGGGGAGCCGATAATCCAGATTAGCCGGGAAGAACCAACTGGTATCTATTTCGAGACCGTCGTTCATCACGAAGCTTCCGGTAACATTTCCCGGCGCGAGGGGACTGGCTTGTTCCGCTTTCAGCTTTGGGTCATTGGACTTTCGGGTGTCGATCTCACAACATTTTCAAAAGCTGGTCTATCCGCATCCTCTTTCCTATTCGATATTTGTTTTCCGTTCCTGGTTCTCTTCGGGGTAAGTTTGTTCACGAGACCGAACAGCGAGGCGGTACTCCGGGAGTTCTATGCGCGGGTCCACACACCGGCGCTGGCCGATCCGGAACGTGACGCGCTCGAAGTACGGAAGCTTGTCGAAGACCCATCACTTGTCGAGCGCGACAAGATGTTCCCCGGCACCAACTGGGAATTCTGGAAACTGACGCGGCAGGATCTGGTCGGATTCGGACTCTGCTGGCTGGGCGTAGCGGCAATCGTATTATTGTATCTTCTCATCATGAAAATTGGTTCTTAGGAAGACTTCATGGACCCCATGGACGCAATGGACCGGATTGACGACGACTAGCATTCCTCATTCCTCATTCCTAATTCCACATTCGAATTTCAATGCAATCCCTTCACCCCGATTTCGAGACCACCCTCCCCGATACCGACTACTTTTTCCTCGGCTCCGGCACGCTGCAGGCGGCTATTCAATGGAGCCGCCATCCAGGCGCAACGAGGCTCGGCATTCTGATTTCCGACCCCGATCATTTCGCGCGAAAGTGGTCCACACACCTGTTCCATCCCGAGTATGGCCTGGGCAAGACCGTCGCTACGATCATCATCGATGGCGTCCGCTACCAACCGGATGAGACGCTACAAGTCGTTTGGTATCCCGATGTGATTCCAGGAGTGACAGCACTTTGGAAAGCGGGCGAATTCTATGTCGTCGAGAAGTTCTGGACTTCGATCGATGAACCCGTGCTGGTGCGCGAGATCACGTTCGAGGCCGATCACCCACTTGAAAGTGCGGAGTTGGAGATCGCTCTATACGGCAACCCAGCGCTCTTCAACCAGTTTGTCGGTAACGAGTTCGGGCTTGGCGCAATGGGTTTGGATGACATTCTTGTCAGCACACACGCGCCGGGTATCTTTCACGAGCGGACGCTCACGGTGCCGCTCTATCGAGATGGGCATATCTACCGCATGACCGTGATGTACTCGCTCGGCCCGGAAATGCCAAGCAAAGGGCTGAGTCAACTTATCGAGCAAGAGCGCGAGTACTGGACAGTCTGTGGCGCTCGCTGGACGGCCCCACATCCAAACCCGATGCTCCACGAAGTCGAGCGAGTCTTTGCCGCGTCCGCAATGGGACTTCGCGCTGCCGTATCCGCCGATGGCCGCTTCGATGCCAGCATTTGGCAATACGGCTATGAATGGTCCGGTGACGCTTCGATTGTTTGCGAGGCGGCGGTCTATTCCGGCCAATTCGAAGTGGCCCAGAGCGTGCTAGAAAATATTTTGACGCGGCTGACCATCCCCGAAGGCATGGCAATGGAATCGAGCCGATTCCGTGGCGGCAAAGATGCGGAGTTGAACAACAATGGCGAAATCCTGAAGGCCTGCCGCACCTACTTTGAATGGACGGGAGATCGTGAGTTTATCGAAGAATATTATCCACGCATCAAAGCCATTGCAGATTACTTACTCCGTCCTGAATTCCTGAACGATGAAACAGGAATGCTCGTGGCTTCTCGCGACATCTGGGAGCGCAGTGAAGCGATGGGCATCTTGCCCGGCTATGATGTCTCGCACCAGACCTTCGGCATTCTCGGACTTCGTGATGCGAGTTGGATTGCGAAGCAGTTCGGCATGGATGATGACCAGTCGCGCTGGACTGCCGCTGCCAAGAAGATGCGCCAAAGCTTTCTCGAACATCCCACCCACTCGATGATCGAGGATGGCCGGCTCATCAAGCGCCGGTTGCTCGATGGGTCGGTACAGACCGAACTTTCGCTCGCAAAGATTGACAAAGCCTTCCAGCAACAGTTCGTGCCGGATGGAATGCCCCTCGCCTCACAAGGAGTGCGCATCTGGGAGCCGGATATTTCCGAGTCCTTCCCGATCTGCTTCGGGTTGATCGATCCACACTCCGACGTTGCAAAGAAGACGCTTGAGACTCTGGACGCGCTCTGGTCTCAGTCGTGGGAAGATGGCGGTTACGGACGCTACAATGTGCTCTCGGAGCCAGACTCGCCCGGTCCGTGGCCGTTCGCAACGATGTTCATGGCTGCGGCGGCGCTCGAAGCGGGAGACTATGAGAAAGCCCAACGTGCAATCGGCTGGCTTATCGATCGCGGAGGCGCTGGCGCGAGCTGGCTCGAGTTCTACGGCGACCGGCCCACTCCCCCACTGCCGCCAACGGGAATCATCGTTTGGGCATGGGCACAGTGGATCACGCTGGTGGTGAAACACCTGCTCGTCGCGAGAGTCGAGGAGGACCAACTTGTAATTACACCTCGGCTGGGCGGGTTCACCGGAGAGCTTCGTTTTAGGGATTCGAGTGTTCCTATACCGGACCCGGAGACTCTGGGTCGCCGGTAACCACGGAATGGCAATTTGTAATTTATGAAGATCATCGTTGTTTTTGTCACGACGCTCGACGGGAAGATTACGAAATGGGGCGACCCTAATGTTCACCGATGGTCGTCGCAGGAGGACCAGACGTATTTCAAGAAAACGTGGGATGAAAGTCCCCTGATTATCATGGGCAGTAGCACATTTGACTTCGACCCGGTCAAGCCGTCGCCAAAGAATCGCCTCATTGTTCTGTCCAGGAAACCGGACAGCTACAAAAAATACGAGGTCCCCGGCCAGCTTGAGTTTTCCGACGAATCTCCGGTGAAGTTGACTCAGCGGTTCAGGGCGATGGGTTATGATCGAATGCTCGTAGTTGGCGGACCGCACGTCGCCACGTCGTTCTTCCGCGACAATTTGGTGGATGAATTGTGGCTGACGCTTGAACCCAAGATATTCGGCAAGGGCGGCAACTTTGTGGTCGAAGAAGAACTCGACATCAACCTGAAGCTCATCAGCATCGAAAAAGTCAACGATCGCGGGACGATGCTGACGAAATATGCAGTGATCAAGAACTCGTGAATACCGCCCGCACTCCTGCCTTCGGATTCCTCGGCGTGTTGCTGCTGGCGAGCGGGCTCCACGCCCAGCACCTCCGCATCTTCGCCTGTGCCATTGGCAACGACAGCACAGGAGCCTTCATGGGCGGAAGCTCGAATGGCTCGGGACTCTACCAATCCGACGACACCGGCAAGACCTGGCGGCACCTCGGCTGGAACAACATCAAGTGCTTCTCGATGGACATGGTGCAATCCTCCAACGGCCGCATTCTCTATGAGGCGACCGGCCTCGGCGTCCTCCGCTCTGTTGATGGAGGCGAGCATTGGAAGCAACTTACCGACTGGCGCATCTCGGAGGTGATGGATATTATGATCAATCCATATAATAAGGATCACTATAATGAGATTGACATAGCGACTGCGCATGGATTGCGGCGTTCTCTCGATGGTGGTCAAACCTGGGAGGCAGTCTCTCACCAGAATATCAAATGGGCGTCTTACGGCGATTCCGTAGATGAACGTGAGACTTTTTACACAGACTCCTGTCGCTCGCCAGCCGTCTATGTCGGTACACTTACCGGCATTGATACGATAACAGGTCAAGTATATTGCACGTGCTTCGATGAAGCTCCTTCATCGGGGAGAAGGCTTGGGGATAATACAAGGTTCTGGGCAACGGAATGGGCGAATCCGGGAGAGGGCGGAAGTGGTGATAATGCAGAGCTCTGGGCAACTCCTGGAGAGGGCGGAAGAATGAGAGCGTATCTATTCTACAGTCCAAGCCTTGGGATTGAAATATGGTATGACAGTATCCTGGAGCCATCCTCGAAGGTCAAAAAACTACAAGGCCGTCAAATCTGGAATGTCAAAGGGTTTCTCGTCACACCATGAAAGGCTCACCGCGAAAGTCCCGAAGGGACGATATAAGAATAGCCGGTGACTTTAGTCACCGGGTGACGAGCGTTTTTTCGGGCCAAGAGTCCCGAAGGGACGGTATAGAACCGCCCGATAAGCCGTCACTTTGGGACTCGATTCCCTCTTCGCCGCATTCCCGCCCGGTGCCCAACACCACCCCGGTGGTTAAAACCACCCCGGTGGTTAAAACCACCGGCTACTCTTATGCCGTCCCTTCGGGACTGATTCTGCTCATCCTTCTCGCCACGAATGTCTTCGCCCAATCCACCGCAACAAAACTCAACGTGTTGAATCGCATCGCCGCCATCCCCACCCGCAATGACTTCGCAATCATAGCCGCGAAAATCCGTATCGGTGTTGATACCGCGGACGCATACCGGCATCTCGATACGATGCTCTCACGCGCGTATGGCGATATGTTCTGGATGTATGGCTGCGCCGGACTTTTCTACGCCACGCAGGACGTGCTCCGGCCCGATTACAAAACCAAAATCCGCCATGCCTGTAATCACAACACGCCTTACCGCGGCGACACGGAGAACCACTTCCTGATGTACTATGGGTCGCTCCTGCTCATGTCCCAAGCGTGGCCCGATCTTGTTGATACGGAATGGTTTATGGGCAAGAGTTCGCGCGAGATCTATGCCGAATCGAAGGAGTATCTCGATCACTGGATCGACGAGACCGCGCGCTTCGGCACGACCGAATGGTCCTCGCCACGCTATGGCTATTACTACATCACGTGCCTCGCCATCATGGCGGAGTACACTCAGGACGCGCGGCTAAAGCATCGGTTCGAAATGATGCTGGAATACATGCTTGCGGACTATGCGGCGGACTACCTGAATGGCAGCTACTGCGGTGCGCACTCCCGCGTTGGCGATGATGCCGTGCTCGATCCTCGCAAAGCCGAGATCAATTCCTACGGCCAGTACTTCTTCGAGGATTCGGTCACACATTTGCTGCCCGACCTCTCCTTCGCGGCAATGACGAGCTTTACCTGCCCCAAAATCATCCGTCAGATCGCGACGGATCGCTCCCAGCCTTACGAGCAATTCTCGCTCAAGCGTGGCCGGCAGATGATCCGATACATGGACAAGTGGAGCGCCTCCCAAAATAATCTCCTCTCCCCTTCAGGGGAGAGGTTGGGTGAGGGGTTGGATAGCACCTTCCACGCGCCGGTCTATAAATACGAGTACATGACGAAGGACTACTGCCTCGGCTCGATGCAGGGCGGGATCGTGCAGCCGATCCAGCAGCAGTCATGGTCGCTGGTCTTCAATTCGGACAGATCACACAACATCATCACCGGACTGCACCCTTATGTCAGCGCCGAAGAACTTGGCATGTTCTTCCCCGAGTATCCGAGCTTCATGCTCGAACGCATCGAGCAGGTGAAGAAAGGCTACACGAGCGAGGACAAGTGGTACGGCGGCTCGCCCTACGAGCGGATTTATCAGGACAAGAATGTGCTCGTCGCGCTGTATGATCTGCCGGACAGCGTGAAGTATCATCATGTGGATGTATTTATTCCCTGGAGTGCTCACCCCCTCGATTCTACCCGCTCCCTCGATTCAAATATGCAATACGAGCCTGACTGGAGAATTTTCAGGTTTGATTCAGTACGGATTGGCGTCTATCCTCTTTCGAGTTTCCGAACAATGAAAGAGCAATACGGCCTTCGAATCAGGATGACAAACGCTCATTCAGGATATATCATGTATTGTGAATCCATCGGAAAGAGCGATACGAAGTCATTCATTACTAAGCTGGTGCATTGCAACCCTATCGTCGATTCATCGAGAGTATATTCAAAGTCGGATAATGGGGCGACACTTAATGTCTCGCTGAGGCAGAAACCCAAAGCCAGTTGGCTCTTCCACTCCCCCTTTCTCGAATCGAAAAAAGGCAGCGGCGTGCTGACCATGCGCTACAAGGGCGAGAAGCGGGTGCTGGATTTCAATCGTTGATGGGTTCGGCTGCGAAGACAAACCCCGCCGCCAGTAATCCCGGGCAGAGCCGCATAATCCACGCTGGCATCGAGCGGCCCCAGGGAAGCACGAAGCTCGCGTAATGCTCCGACGAAATCCGTAACCCGCTATCCTCAATCATTTTGCGGGCTGTTGCTCGCGTGAAGAATCGTAGATGGGTCCGGTCCATGATGCCACTATCGGCATACTCGAAGATGCCGAAGAGCATCCGAAGACGGACCATGATGTAGGCCACATTCGGGACGCTGACGATCACTCGGCCACCGGGTGCGAGGAGCTTTTGGGACTCGGCGAGAATGTTCGTCGGATTTCGAGTGTGTTCCAGTACATCGCCAAAGAGAACGACTTCGTAGTTAGAAAAGCGCTGACTGCTGAGTTGATCGGCCCATCCGGGTTGCTCCAGATTAGTCATTGCAATTCGGCGCAAGTGTTCCGACGCAACGTTCAGAGCCGCTTCGTCGAAATCGACGCCATCCACCACACAGTTCTTACGCACCCGCAGCGCCTCGCCGATAATGCCAGTCCCGCAGCCAACATCGAGCACTTTCGCGCCAGCCGGTATCAGAGAGAACTGCAGCGCATGCGCGTTGACCGGATCGTCGAGCCGGAGATCGAAATCGTAGTGGAGTTTATCGGTCATGCGCTGGCCAGATTCTTGATCCATTCATTCACAAACCGGATCGAGTCCATCGTCATCTTGTGGCGACCCTTGTACTCATGATACTCAGCGGTTGCGCCCTTTGATTCAACGAAAGCTTTCGCTTTCTTGGATGATTCCGTCGGCAGCACCTCGTCCTCGGTGGCATGAACGAACAGAAACCTCGGGCTGATGTCCCACGTCTGCCAGTGCTTCACTCCCGTCGGCAGGAATCCGCACATCGGGATGACACCGCTTGGTTTGATCGTGCCGCGAAGTCCGAGTATCAGCGCCATCGCGGCACCCTGACTGAATCCCCAAAGAAAGGCGCGGGATTTATCGATATTCAGGCGGACGAGATGCGCCTCCACATCCCCCGTCAGAATTCGCTCCGATTCTTCGAATTGCTTCGCATCGTGGACTTCGCCCGGCATCGGCTCCGGCGGATGAAACCACTCTCGCCCGCCGAGCGCAGAGTCGTATGGAGCGGTGATCGCCAGAACGTGGTAGGCCGGGTCAAGCAGTCCTTCAATGGAGAAGATCGTCTTCGCCTCTGCCGCACGGCCGTGGATGAGAATCAGCACCGGCGGATTCGGCGTGGGTACTTTCGGAAACCGTTCGAGGAATGACAGTGAAAGATCGCTCACAATAATACTGACTTCGGAACTACGTTTCGCAGGAATTACGTTCGAGCGCCGCTAACACGGGACCCTCATCTTTCATCTTTCATATTTCATCTTTTCCCGTTGGCGGGGTAGCTCAGTTGGTTAGAGCGTCGGAATCATAATCCGCAGGTCGTGGGTTCAAGTCCCTCCCCCGCTACAAACGCACCAAAAGCGCCATGTACCTTCAGTACTTGGCGCTTTGTCATTTCCGCAACAAGATCGAGTGCAGGAACTTGGCGCTACCAGCCCATCCGCTTGCGAAGACCCAGGATTTGATCTACGTGCTGTGTTCCATGGTGGTCGTACATCTCCAGCACCAGTTCGAGCGACTCTTCGCCTCGTTCGGGATGGTCCATGGTACGCGACCAATCAGCATCGGAAAGCGACTCGAAAAAGTTTGCCATCCGAGTGTGAAGACCCGCAATAATTGCGAGAGATGGCTCAAGTGGGCCCTGGTAGGATTTCGTCCTGGCCCAGGCGTCCTGATCGTAGGGCTTAACCATAGGACGATCTTCCGTCAGGATCAACATCATTCGGATGAACGCATTCATGTGTGCATCGGCGAGATGGTGTACTACTTGCCTGGCTGTCCAACCGCCGTCTCGATACGGGGTGTCGAGCTGGGCGTCCGACAAGCCCTCAATTGCCAGGTTCAATCGCGCGGGAAGCGAGCGAATGGAATCGATCTTCTCAGTGCGGGTTTCAATCATGCTGCTTGTTGCGGAGAGGGAGAGATTCGAACTCTCGGTACGCTATTAACGCACAGCCGCTTTCCAGGCGACCCGATTAAACCACTCTCGCACCTCTCCAAAAATAAGTGCTAAAGTGCTGAGTGCTAAAGTGCTGCCAATTATACGGGTACGGCACCATAGCAAACATCACTTTGGATTTTGCGCTCGGCCATTAGCGCAATTCTTGTCAGCATCGTTCCCGATACTTATTATCAAGCTGGCTGTCGGGCTAAGTCCCGCTTGGCGACCCAGGAGCGGATGTATTCAGCGATGCTGGCCATTGAGGCGCCCGGCGTGAATAGCTGCCCCACGCCGATCTTCTTCAATTCCTCGACATCGTCGTTCGACATGATTCCGCCACCCGTCAGCAGGACATCTGTGAGTCCACGGTCCCGCAGGAGCTTCAGGACGCGGGGGAAGATCGTCATGTGTGCTCCGGAGAGCATCGAGATGCCGACCACGTCCACATCCTCCTGCAATGCGGCCTCGGCAATCATGTCGGGCGTCTGGCGCAGGCCGGTGTAGATAACTTCCATACCAGCGTCGCGCAGGGCGGCAGCGATGACTTTCGCGCCGCGATCGTGGCCATCCAGACCGGCTTTGGCGATGAGAACTCGTATTTTTCTCAAAGTGCTAAGGTGATAAAATTGCTAAAGTGCTGAGGCACGCGTCTACGCTGGCGCAGACCTTTCGGTGAGGACATAACACAGCTTGGGACAAAATCCTTCATGCCGCTGTTTGTGGGTAGCATTCTCCCCAGCTTTAGCACTTTTAGCACCTTAGCACTTACGATATGACTCCAGTAATTCTTCGCGGCGCACGCACACCGATCGGCACATTGATGGGCTCACTCGCCGATGTAACAGCCCCAAAACTTGGCTCTATTGCGATAAAAGCAGCTCTCGAACGCTCCGGCGTGAAGCCGGAACAGGTCGAGGAAGTCTACATGGGCTGCGTGCTCACCGCCGGTGTGGGACAAGCCCCAGCACGGCAGGCTTCCATCGGCGCGGGCGTTCCGGATAGCGCGCCGTGTACGACCGTGAACAAAGTGTGCGGCTCCGGCATGAAGACGGTCATGCTGGCGACGCAAGCCATCCTGCTCGGCGATGCGAATCTCCTTGTTGCCGGAGGCATGGAGTCCATGTCGAACGCCCCATACCTGCTCGCGAAGGCCCGGTCGGGCTACAAGATGGGCAACGCCGAACTCATCGATGAGATGATCAAGGACGGCCTGTGGGATGTCTATAATAATTTCCACATGGGCGAGGCGGCCGAGATGTGCGCAGTCGAGTGCGCCATCCCGCGTGAGGCGCAGGACGAGTTCTCGATCCGCAGCTTCAAGCTTGCTAACGAGTCGATTGATAACGGCGCATTCAAGACCGAGATCGTGCCGGTCTCGGTCCAGCGCGGCAAGGAGACGGTCGAAGTTTCCGAGGACGAGAACCCGCGCAGAGTGAAGTACGACAAGATTCCAACGCTGAAGCCTGTCTTCCGCAAAGATGGGACCGTCACCGCCGCGAATGCGAGTTCGATCAACGATGGCGCTGCGGCTCTTGTCGTCACGAGTGAGGAATACGCGAAGGCGAACGGGTACAAACCAACGGCCCGGATACTCGCCTACTCTTCTCACGCGCAGGAACCGGCGAAGTTCACGACAGCGCCGGTCCACTCGATCCGCTCCGTGCTCAAGCGAGCGAAGATGACGATGGAGGACATTGATCTGTTCGAAGTGAACGAGGCGTTTGCCGTCGTCGCGCTGGCGGCGAAGAATACGCTCGGTATTCCGCTCGAGAAGCTGAACGTCTTGGGCGGTGCGATTGCGCTCGGGCATCCGATTGGGGCAAGCGGCACGCGGATTATCCTCACGCTGATTAACGCACTCGAACGTCAGAACAAGCGTATCGGTCTTGCTTCGATCTGCATCGGCGGCGGCGAGGCAACGAGTGTGATCGTCGAAAGAATCTAAGGCTGGATTACGCGGATGATGCGGATTACACGGATTAATGTCAAGGATTGGAAGTGAGCAAACTGATCGTTAATTCGCATCATCCATAATCCGGTATCTTTGTTCGCTCTATCAACTCGGAACGTCCTGCTCCTTACGGTAGCACTGGCTGCCGTGCTGCTATTCCCTACAATCTATTGGCCGTTCGATTACGACCAGGGCACGTTCGCGTATGGTGGCAGCGCGATTCTTCACGGCCAGCGACCCTACCTCGACTTTTGGGACATCAAGCCGCCGAACATATTCTACGCATACGCCACGGCGTTTGCGCTGTTCGGGCAAAGCGTCCGCGCCATTCGGCTATTCGACTATCTGAACGCGCTGCTAACCGTAGGGCTTCTTACTCACGTCGCCACACGATTGTGGAAGGACAGAGCCTGGCGGAACATCGCCGCCATGTTTACGGCGCTCGTATTCATTCTCCAATACTATCTCTTTGGCCATTGGGACACCGCGCAGGCGGAGACGTACAGCGTTCCATTCTTGCTGATAGCGATGCTGCTGGTGATTCCCAAAGACGTGCGTTCCGAATTACGAGGACTGTGGCTTCGAGCGGCGCTGGCAGGTGCGTGCGTTGGAATCACCTTCTACTTCAAATTCCCGAACGCACTCTTTCTACTACTCATCGCCGCTGCGATTTGGACGCATTCAGGCGGCAATCGCCGAAGTCAGTGGCACGGCACCCTCTGGATGTTTGGAGGTTCCGCTGCCATTATCGGGGCGGAGAGTCTCAATCTCGCGGTGAACGGTGAGCTTCTGCCGATATGGCAGATCACGACTTCTTCGACGGCGAGCTATGTGTCAACAAATTATTCTGGCTCGTTCAGCATCCTGCATAATCTTCGAGCCAGCTTCCACGCGCTCGATCTACTGTGGGTTGTCCTGGGGCTTCTTGGCTGGGGCATTTGGGCAAGGGACCGAAAGCAGCAAAGTGAGCATGCCCGATCACTTTGGTCTTCTGCGGTGCTCATGGTTTTCGGCTGCATCCTTGCATACGCCATCGTCCAGGCACAGAACAAAGGGTTCACGTATCACTATGCCGTTCTTCTGCCGTGGATGGATCTGCTCATCGGCGCGGGTCTGGCGCATCTTGCACGCGGATTGGGGCAGCTTGATCGACTGTCACTCGGAATAAATGCGGCAATACTCGCTCTGTTGCTATGCATGCTGAGTTTCACCTGGAGTTCGCAGTCTGACCTACACGCACGCGCGAACGAGTTCGGTGCGATGCTCCGAGGTGAAACTGCGCCGAACGGCTACGTTGCGGGTGATTCACTTGTGAGCTATGTTCTGACGAATACGAAACCGACCGACCGAATCTTCATTTTTGGCTTTGCGCCTTATGTATACTGGAAGACAGGCCGGCAGCCCGCGACGAAATTCCTGAACACGATCCACTTCAAGCCAGCTACAGTGCCGAAGGTGGAAAGGGACGAATTAGTGACCTCGCTCCAGCGTAACCCTCCCGAGCTTTTTCTTGTTGAGACTCGCGACCGTTACACCTCGCAAGGAAACACGAACGACGACAGTCGCACAACGATCGCCCTTCGCTACCCCGAACTCGAGCAATTGCTGCACGATCGCTATGCCGCACGAGACACGGTTCAATCGACAATCGCCTATCATCTTCGCCACTGAATGACAGACCCGCGCTCGCCATTCGATCTTTCGATCGTCATCCCCTGCTACAACGAAGCAACACGGCTGCCGCGGACTCTCGACGCGACGGTTGCTTATTTGGGTGGGAAGACCGGCACGTATGAGATCATCGTTGTCAGCGACGGGAGCCGAGACTCTACGAAAGAAACGGCGGAGCAATACTTTCGTGCTCTGCCTAAAAATGTGTCCGGACGCTGCATCGAGTATTTTCCGAACGCCGGCAAAGGCAAGGCTCTCAAAGTAGGCATGTGCGAAGCCAGCAGCGAACGGATTCTCTTCATGGATGCAGATTACGCTGTGCCGCTGGAGTATCTCCAGCCAGCTCAAGCGTTTTTGGACACCGGCTACGATATTGCGATCGGCTCCCGGGCCATTGAAGGCACGGAAGTTCTGGAACACCAATCGTTCATCCGCGAGCGGCTCTCCAAGCTGTTCGGATTCATCCAGCGGACCTATCTTGGACTCGATGCAAAGGATACTCAATGCGGCTTTAAGTTATTTACTCGCAAGGCCGCACACGATCTGTTCGACAGGACAAAGCTCACCTCGGTTATTTTCGATGGCGAGGTACTCTGGCTCGCCAAGCGACTGGGATACAAAGTGGTCGAATTTCCTGTTCAGTGGACGCACGATCAGGACTCCCGGATCACGTATAATCTCGTGCGGACGCTGAAAGTGTTTCGAGACATGCTCATCATTCCATTTCTACACCTAAAGTAAACAATTCTCAACAATGGCAATTACGAACATTTCCGTTATTGGCGCGGGCACTATGGGCAATGGCATCGCGCATGTATTCGCTCAGTCCGGTCACAATGTCACGCTCGTCGACGTCAATCAAGATGCGCTAAATCGCGCCATCGCGACCATCACGGCCAACCTTGCTCGACAGGTCAAGAAGGCCGCGATCACGGAAGACGACCAGAAGGCAACCCTTTCCCGCATTAAGACCGAGACACAGATTGCCGCCGCAGCCAAGAGCGCCGATTTCATCATCGAGGCTGCAACAGAGCGGATGGATCTCAAACGTGAGATTTTCCGCGAATTAGATGCAAATGCTCGCGAGGGCGTCATCATTGCCTCGAACACCAGTTCCATCTCGATCACCGAACTTGCGGCAACCACGAAACGCCCAAGCCTCATCATCGGGATGCACTTCTTCAATCCGGTGCCGGTGATGAAGTTAGTCGAGATTATCCGGGGCATCGCGACGACGAACGAAGTCTACGAGACGGTGCGCTCGCTAACAGAAAAAGCCGGCAAAACCCCGGTCGAGGTGAACGACTCACCCGGCTTCGTCTCGAACCGCATTCTCATGCCGATGATTAACGAAGCGATCTTCACGCTCTCGGAAGGCGTCGCGAAGGCCGAGGACATCGACACCGTGATGAAGCTCGGCATGGCCCACCCGATGGGGCCGCTGCAACTCGCCGATTTCATTGGCCTCGATGTGTGTCTCGCGATTATGAACGTGCTTCACACTGGCTTGGGGGACGATAAATATCGTGCTGCGCCACTGCTCAAGAAGATGGTTGCCGCCGGAATGCTCGGCAAGAAGAGCGGGCAGGGATTCTATAAGTATTGATCGGCACCGGGCGTCCGGAACAGGCGGCGTGAACCAAAGTTGGAAATATTTCCTATTTAGGTCGTGCGGTCGTCATTCTTAATCGCAGGTTTGGTCGTATTCATGTCGCAGGTTGCCACCGGTCAGCCTGCGAGCTTTCACGCTTCCTATTCCGGCGCGTTGATCGTGACACCGATCAACACCGATATCCTCTTTGCCCCGCACCAGGATTTCCAGCCGGTGCTCAGCGGTTCGATCGAGTACTCGTTCCCTCGGAGCGATCGGTTGGGCTATGAATTCAGCGCAGGGTATTATCCGTATGGCGACCGATCCGAGGCCATTGCACAATTCGGACTTCGACGCTTTTTTCACTCGCGGGCACCCATCGGGAGCTATTGGGAAATGGTGACCCAGGGTGGAGTCGTTCAAGGCCCGAATCTGACCGGTGCTGCCGAGCCGCTCTTCGGACTCGGCTTGCGTCTCGGCAGCATGCGCACAACCCGCTTTGGCGATTTCGCTTTCGAATATGGCGGCGGCCCGACGCTTGTGCTCACTGGCGGCGAGACCCAGCTTCGAGCGAATTTCTTTTTCGGACTTGGCTGGATGCTGGGTCACGAAGTCGCAATCGAGCAATAGTGTGGCGCACGCTTCATCTTGCGACTGCCGTTCCCATCTCGCGCAAGCTAAAGCATGCGCTACACACTTTTGTATCCTATCCTTGAGTAATGGCACCTAACCTCTTAAGCCCCGAAGAACTCGACGAACTCTGCGTCAATACGATCCGCTTTCTCGCCGTCGATGCGGTGGAGAGGGCGAAGTCAGGTCATCCCGGCGCCCCGATGGGTCTTGCACCCATTGCCTACGTGCTTTGGACGAAGCACTTGCGGTTCGACCCCGAAGACCCAAACTGGTTCAACCGCGATCGCTTCGTGCTCTCGAACGGTCACGCCTCGATGCTCCACTATGCGCTGTTGCATCTGACCGGTTTCGATCTCTCGCTCGGTGACCTGAAGAATTTCCGCCAATGGGGCTCGAAGACGCCCGGCCATCCCGAGCGAGGCCATACGCCGGG
>JADGPZ010000138.1 GCA_017882165.1 Candidatus Kapaibacterium sp. | reverse complement strand
ACCCAGCCTCCTGAAAGATAGACCGTAGAACCAGCCGAAACCGATGTGTTATCGTAATTGAAGGCGAACGGCAGAGACGTCGAGGTCGTCATCCCGTAGTGGAGTTCGCCGTTGTAGATCAACGAACCACCGTTGCTCGGGAGGTCTGTCCATGTCAGCGTCGGGGTCGTTGTGACATACTTATTGATGCGGCCTTGACCGGACGCGCCGGTCGAGAGCAATACGATTGATAGCAACACGAAAATCAGCGAAGCTAAGGTCGCTGTAATGCGGGAATTCCTAGTTTTCATCTCAAATTGTACGATAGACCAAACGGATCAGGCACCGATTGAGGCCGGTTATTTTCGCCGACGCCTGATACATGACAGAACCATACCCCACTCCCGCCCTGATGATGTAAAACCTATTTCCAAGATCAGAGGCGGTGAAAGTGCGTACACGCATGAAACACCACGAATGGCAAAATGTCTCGAAAATAATGAATAAATTTTTTGGGGACCCTCCAATCCGGGCTATTCTGAGTGGTTCTCGATGGCTCAAACGACCAAAGCCGGAGCGCATGCTCCGGCTTCGTCTCCAAAATGCGGCGCTTTGCCGCGATTCTCGCTGGGCGCTACTCTTTCTCGATCACGAACTTCCGGACGACAGTGAACCCGCCAATCTGGATGCGCGCGAAGTACGTGCCTTCGGCGAGATTCGCCGTCGGGATGGCAAGCGCGTGATCGCCCTTGACCAGCGTTCCACGCGAAAGCTCCGCGACCGTCTTGCCAGAGAGATCGAGCAGATCGACCATGGCATCGGCGCCCACAAGCGACGTGAACTTCAGCATCGCCGAACTTCCATTGGATTTGTGCGCCGGGTTCGGGATGACCTCGATGTTGCTGACCGTGCTCAGGTTGCCCTGATTCGAGATCAGAAGGATCGAGTCCGAACAATTCAGTTGGAGTTGCACCGGGACCATGCTTCCGTCGCTCGCTGCAGTTGCGATGCAGCGACCGAAACTGGTATCGCTCGGGTTGAACGCTGCCGGACCGACCGCCATAGTCGTCACATCCGTTTTGGGAATTGCAGCGGTTGCAGTAATCGTGGCGATCACATCGCCAGGATTGATCCCGCCAGCCGGTGGCTGCAATGTGAAGAGGAGTGTATCGTTTGTGCCATCCGACGGTAGCGGAGTTGCGGACGTCCACCCAAGACCGAGTGCAATACCACCAGTCGGGAGTAGCGTCAGCATGTCCGTGTTGTATAGCATGGCGATCTTGACCGATGTTACACCCGCAGATGCCGGGATGGCATCCCCAAGCGCCGTCACGACAAAGCGTTTCTTTGAATTTACGTCTGTGCTGTGCGGTGAAATCATCTTTGGGTCCAGCGATGTCAGACTGAGTTGCACGTCATAGTGCTTGCCGGTCACCAATGTATTGATCGGTATTGTCGCCGTCATCGGCAGGCCGCCTTGCGTATAGCTGATAACGACGCTGGTCGGTCCGCCGGCTGGCGCCAAATCCGGGTTGAAGCTGACGACGAACTTCAGCATGTCGCCTGCGTTCAGGGTCGCCGGGACTCCAGGAGAAGTCAGTGTGTATCCACCACCGGTTGGGTTCAAGACGATCGAATTGACCGTAATGGTACCCGCGACCATCGCAATGTCCATCGTGTCATAGAGGATCACGCATCTCGGTGTGGAGAGCGTTGTCTTGCCCGTTGAATCCAACCGCAGCACCGTCCCGCTCGAACACTCCTGATACGGAATGTTGTAGGGCACCACGAAATTCGTGTCCCCGGTCACATTGATTTGACCGGCAATGCTGCCAGCCGGTTTCGTCGGAGTCGGCGGCGTGAAATGCGCATTGAAGCAGAAAGTCGAATCCGGTGGAATCGTCACGGGGAAGTTGCCCGTGATTGTTACGCCTGTCGAGGTCTGCTGCGCGTTCGTGATAATGATCGGCTTGCCGCACGTTGCGGTGTTCTTGATGCAGATCGTTGTGTCCCAGGTCCCACCGCAGGCGATGGAATCCAGCTTCGCGATGGAAGTGACAGATAGGCTCGGGAAGGTCGGGATGATATTGACGCACCAGAAAACGGTATCGTCCACACCGGTTTGTCCAGCCAAGTCGGTGACAAATAAGTCAATCGACCCACAGATCTGGCCGGTATCACCGGGAAGCGGAACAAACCGCAGATGAAGCGGAATCGAGGTTCCATACGGAATGGGATCGCCGACGTTCGGCGAGCGCACAATATTCCTTCCTGAGAGAACAGTGATCGAACTAATCTTCGCGTCTGTCTTGCAGGAGATGTTGAACGTCGAATCCCAGACATCGATGGAATCGCAAGCGAAGCGGACACCACCAAGCGTGTTGTTTGCGGGTAATGTGACCGCGTTGATACCCGGGCACGCTGTGCCTGAGAAGTCGTACCGGACGGTGGTGGAATCGTAACCAGAAACCGCATCACCGTGCAGATAGGTAACAAGCACATATCCATTCGGCGGATTGGTTGTAGCGCCGAACGGCCACTCGACGATGATGGTGTCACTCGTGCCAACCTTCAGCATCTGGCCCTTAGTGGGATGGCGAGTGACGGTGTAAAGTCCCTTTCCCGTTTCATCGTAGTTGGAGATCGTGACATCGAAATTACACGGGTTCTGAATTTTAAGGGGGAAGATGACCCGAGCGGAATCGCACGGTGAAATACATCCGAAGCCCTGACTCGTTGGCCCGGCTGGTTTCAGGCTCAGGGCATTGAGTATTTGGTAGGATACCGTGTCAAACGTATGCACGAACGTGCCATCGGACATCGAGTCGATGAACTCGATGATGTCAGTGTAGGGCCCGGGCCTGTGTGTGAGCAGCTTAACGATCATCTTAAAATAGTAGGTTTTGCCCGGTCCCGTCGAGTCCTGCGGATACACATAGAGCTCGCCACGTTGTGCCCTTCCCACAACCGAGGTATCGAGCGCAAAATCGGTGACGTTGATGTGCTTAATATTTGAGATTTTCACGGACCTACACGTCGTGTCCCAATAGTAGATCGCCGTATCAGTTATCCCTAAATGGGGGCAATCATACTTTTCGATGATATGGAATGACGTGACATAGGGAGGGATCTTACCCTTAACCCCCAGATGAAGATTGAAAGGAACGCCCGTTCCATTGATCGTCACGGTGATCGTTACATTATAATCACCCGAATCCGATGACATCCCAACAACATGAATACACTGTTGGCCACCCCGCGCCAATAATGTAATACCGTTAGGATCAATCGGTAGTGATGGGCTCGTGATACGGACGGCACCCGTCTGCCCCGTTATCTCGATCTTCGTGATCTTATCGTCAGAGCAGGTGGTATTGGAGAAGCATAGGTCCGTATCGATCTCCTCGCAGGCCTTTGCAAAGAGGTTGACGATTCTGTTCGTTGGCCAATTCACGATCCAGCCTGCCGGCGCACCGTTGCCCAAGATCACGATCGGCGTATCAATAACGGTTGCGCCATCGTGGATGATCAAGTGTGCCGTATCGACGTCCGGGTTCACGCCATTCGGCGTATATTGAATATGGACGAGGTCGTTCTGGCACAGGAGATGGGGTATTGGCGGCGCGGGCCATGGAGCGCCACTGCTGTTGGAGCTAATCTTGAACTTCGCAGTATCGGTGGCTGTACCGCCGACGGTATTCCATTGCAGACGATCACCGATGAGCGTGTCCTTTCCGCAGTTACAACCAAAGATCTGCACGATGGTGTCGGAGGTGAAGCATCCGGACTTCGCGAAATTGATTACATTCGGAAAAATGTGTATGGGCTTCGGGAGCGGCCGAGCTACGGATTGCAGCGTGTGCTTCGAGTACGCCCAGATGGAATCGCTTCCGACATAAAATCGGAGATCGACCGGAGTCGCCGGACCGTTGGTCAACGGCAGCCACGAACCCCCATCATCTATGGAAAAGAGCACTCCGCCGTTCATTAGCGAGTCTGCGGCCACGAGGAGGCACGGATCGCCACCCATGCACTCGGTCGCATCTGTATTCGAATTCGAAGAAAATCCGGGGACGGTGTTCCATACATTGCCATTGTCGTTAGAGGTGAACATGGCGCTGCTGCCCAGACTCGGATGCGAGGTTGCAAAGAACGTCCGTGTGCCCTTGAGCGCGACCGGCTGCATGCTACTCTGGTTCATGACCGCTGTGCTCCAGGTGAGGCCTCCGTCATGGGACTGGAGCCAGGCCGGATTCTGCGGCGGAAAACCCGCGTCGGTGCAGGGGTTGGGTGAACCCTCGGTTGCGAGCACAATGTCGATCCCGTTCCATGAGGCAAAGCCAGTGTAATAGCACCAGTGCGCGAGCGTATTGTTCACCGGATTCGGAACATTGATCCGAGTCCATGTCTGGCCATGGTCCGCCGAGACGTATGCTCCGCTCATCGAGCCGCCGCCGATATCATCGACACCACCACTCGAGCAATAGAGGCGTTGATTAGTCCAATCGTAAAAGAGGCCGCGCACTTCGGGCGGTGCGCTTGTGAGGAAATTCCATGTTGCACCGCCGTCGGTCGTCTTCATCACCCCCGAAACGGTCGGCAGACCATAAAAGGACGCTGCGGCGCCATAGATCGATGCGTAGCCGGTGAGCGTATCCTCGAAGGCGAAGTCGGTGATCCATCCATCCGTCCAGAAATTCGGCACGGTGGCCGCGGTCCAGCCTGGATCGCTCGATCGGATATACGAAATGCCCCGCGTCCCGCCCGCGTCTCCACCGCCAAAGAGACCGTGATGGAACGGCGTCGGATTAAGCACATTCGGTATCGGGTTTGGCTCGCGCGCGTTCTGGTCCTGGAGGAATCTGACGCAGGTCATATTGTACCCCGGTGAGTTCACGCTGATACGCCATTGCGCGAACGCATCCTGAGATGCGGAGAGCGCAACAGCCGAGAGGAAGATGACGAAGAGAAGAGTGGATCGTACTTTACTCATGGGGACGAGTGAAAGTGGATGGTTAGTAATTGGTAATAAAAAAGTAACGCGGACCGGGCGAGAATAAATCTCACCGGAGAATGCAAAAATACGGAGAAAAAGTGCGCGTCCGGAGAAAAGCCCGCCAAATTCCAAATCGGACCGATCGGTCGGATACGGCTGATGCGATCGCTACCGTTCGGCGGAGACTCCTTCGGGAGCAGGATGCTGCACCCATTCCAGTATGCGTTCGCGGATCCCCTCGCGCGTCAGGCCGATCGCCGCCATGAGCGCTTGCGGCGCGCCGTGCTCGATGAATTGATCCGGAATGCCAATAATGCAGGGATGAGGGATGAGGGATGAGGTATGAAGGATTCTATAAGAAGAGTAGAATTCAGCCACGGCGCTGCCAAAACCGCCAGAAATGGTATTCTCCTCGACGGTCACGATATGCTTGAACCTTGCGGCAAGTCCTTCGAGCAAAGCTGTATCGAGCGGTTTGACAAACCGGGCATTGGCGACGGCAACGGAAATGCCCTGTGTCGCGAGATCTTCTGCTGCTTTCAGTGCCTCGTAGAGGATCGGGCCGACTCCGACGATCACGACATCGGTGCCATCGCGCATCATTTCGCCCTCACCGATCGGAATCCGGCGGAATCCCTCGGCCGCCAACGGTACGCCGATACCGGTTCCGCGAGGGTAGCGGATGGCGATGGGCCCTCCCCCAGCCCCTCCCGCAAGCGGGAGGGGAGTAAGATCAATATTATTCCCCTCCCGCTTGCGGGAGGGGTTAGGGGAGGGTGTTGTCGAAGTAAACAGCATGTCTCGCAACTCCTGCTCGTCCTTCGGGACCATGATGGTCATGTTCGGGATGAGCCGGAGGTACGAAAGATCGAACGCTCCGTGATGTGTCGGGCCATCGGCGCCGACGAGTCCCGCGCGATCCAGCGCAAAAACAACCGGAAGCTTTTGCAGCGCGACATCGTGGACGATCTGATCGAACGCGCGCTGAAGGAACGTGGAATAAATCGCGCAAACCGGGACAAATCCTTCAGTCGCCATTCCTGCCGCGAATGTCACGGCGTGTTGCTCGGCAATGCCGACATCGAAGAATCGGTCGGGCATCTCCTTTTGCAGGATGTTCAGTCCGGTGCCGTCCGGCATGGCAGCGGTAATGCCGACGACTTTTGGATTCAACCTGCAAATTTCGAGCAGCGCGTTACCGAACACTTTCGTGTATTCCGGCGGAGTCGGGGCCACGACTGGCTTGGCGATCGCCTTGCCGGTGATCTTGTCGAAGGCGCCAGAAGCGGCATGATACCGCTGAACGTGCGACTCGGCCGGCGCGTAGCCCTTGCCCTTTTCGGTAATGACGTGCAAAAGCAGCGGGCCGGTCTGACTCTTCAGGAATTCAAGCGTCTCAACCAGCTTGACAACGTTGTGGCCATTGATCGGCCCGAAATACTTGAAGCCAAGCGCCTCGAACATCATGCCGGGCGTCATGACGGCTTTCATGCCATCAACCAGCTTCGAACCGGCAAAGCGCAATCGGTCGTGACCTTCGAGCTTGTCCCAGACCTGGTCCTTGAATTTGCGGACCGTCGGGTTCGTAATGAGCGAATTGAAATACTCATGCAGCGCCCAGACGTTCGGCGCGATGGACATGCGGTTATCATTCAAGACAACCATGATGTCTTTCTTTAACATCCCGCAGTTGTTCAGCGCTTCGTAGGCAATGCCGCCAGTCATCGAGCCATCGCCAATGACGGCCGCGACTTTGTACGTCTCACCCAGGAAATCGCGCGCGGTCGCAATGCCAAGCGCCGCGCTGATCGAGGTCGAAGCGTGTCCCGCGCCGAAAACATCATACTCGCTCTCCTCGCGCTTAAGAAATGGAGCCAAGCCGCCAGTCTGACGGATCGTCTGCATGCGGTCCTTCCGACCGGTGAGAATCTTGTGTGGATAGGCCTGGTGGCCGACATCCCAGATAACCTTATCGGTCGGCGTGTTCAGCGCATAGTGAAGCGCCACGCTGAGTTCGACGACGCCCAGGCCGGCGCCGAAATGCCCGCCGGTCTGCGAGATGGTGTCTATGAGGAACTCGCGGACATCGTTCGAAACGCCCTTCAAATCCGTAACCTTCAGCTTGCGAAGGTCTTCCGGAGTGTCAATTTTGTCGAGAAATGGGTAATCTGGCATTGGAGTCAGAACAAATCCTCGGAATCGGGCAAATCGTTCTCTTCGAGGTCCGCATCCACGGTGGACGGCATGACGCTTTCCTCATGGATGGCTGCCAACTTCTCCACCTTCAGCTCGGCTTCATCGAGCGTGGTTTTCAGCCGGGTCGAGAGTGTTGCGGCCTCTTCATAGAGCGCCAGCATTTCGCCGAGCGGGACGTTGCCCTGCTCGAGCTTATCGACGAGCGCGGCAAGGCGGTCGAAGTCCTGCTCGAAGGTACTGATGGAGTTGGGTGTTTGCTTTGTTCGCGCCACAAAACGGTAACACAGACTCGCTTCGCTTCGTCCCGGCATCGCGGGGTCGCGTTAACTCCACAGCCAATTTTGCAGCATCCTGACTCCATGCTCCGTCATATAAGATTCAGGATGGAACTGCACGCCGCGCACATTCAGGAGCTTATGTCGAAGCGCCATGACAACTCCGTCGGGTCCACTCGCGATAATTTCAAGATCGCTCGGAAGCGACTCCGGCGAAACAGCCCACGAATGATAGAGACCAACATGCGTCTCGGCCGGAACATCATGAAACAGAATGTCCCGAGTGTTAACCGTAATCTTCACCCGCTGACCGTGCTGCGGCTGCGGGAGATTGTAGAGCGTGCCACCGAAAAACTCCGCAATCGTTTGCATACCGAGACAGACGCCGAGAATCGGCTTGGACGTGACATAATTCTGAAGGAGCTCGAACATCTCTGGGAATTCGCGCGGCAATCCAGGACCAGGCGAGAGGATGATCTTATCAAAGCGACCAATATCGAGCGTGCCGATGTTGTCATGCCTAACCACGGCACACTCGCATCCCGCGTCCTCGCGGACCATCTGCGCGAGATTGTGCGTAAAGGAATCGCGGTTATCGACTAACAGCACTTGTGACATTCTCAGGCGAACTATCGAAATGGATTGTAAGCAGCTCCGACGTTTTCGCTCGCATGAACGATTACGGACGCGAGTCCATGCCGTTCCTTTTCGTGATTGATTACTCGGCGCGGCAGCCGCTTCTCATTCCACTCTCGGAGGTAAACTCGCAGCATGTACCCTACGAGATCCCCGGTCGCACCAACGTTTCCAAGATTCCGGACGAGAGCAGTGACATCTCGTTCTCGAAATCGCCTGAGCCATTCTCCGAATACGAACAGAAGTTCTCGCGCGTCATGGCGCACATTCAGCGAGGCAATTCCTATCTTTTGAATCTGACCTGCCGGACTCCGGTCGAATTTAATACGGACTTGCGGTCGCTCTTCTTTCGCGCGCGCGCAACGTACAAACTTCTGCTGGCGGAGCAAGTGCTGGTGTTCTCGCCGGAGTGCTTTGTGAAGATCGAGGGCGGGCATATCTACTCGTTTCCAATGAAGGGGACGATTGACGCGGCGATTGC